>NZ_JAVGCZ010000013.1:0-57470 GCF_052928425.1 Glutamicibacter sp. BSL13 | reverse complement strand
GGCGCGTTAGCGGCTGAGCTTGCCGGTGAGCCCGGCGATCGGGCGCAGGAAGATCGGGCGGGCCAGCAGCCAGCCGGCGACGACCACGACCACCGAGCCGATGAAGACCCACAGGCCCAGCCAGCCGGTGTCATCACGTGCCGCGTACATGTGGTTCAGGTTGCGCAGGGCCCCGGTGGAGAAGACCAGCACCACGTGAACGATGATGAACATGACGAAGAACAGCATGGTGGGCAGGTGGATCGCCCGGGCCAGCTCGATCGGGTACGCCTTGTTGATCCTGGCCTGCTTCGGCCACGCGTTGGACATCCGCAGCCCGGTGATGATGGCCAGCGGCGCGGCGACGAACACCACCAGGAAGTAGGTGATCATCTGCAGGGCGTTGTAGTTCGTCCAGCTGTTCTCCAGGGGCCAGTCGAAGGAGGCGTACTGCAGGGCGGAGGAAAGGGCGTTGGGGAACACGTCCCAGTGGGTTGGCACGATGCGCATCCATTGGCCGGTGACGAACAGCAGGATGTAGAACACCAGCCCGTTGAGCACCCACAGGGCGTCCAGGCTCAGGTGGAACCACAGTTCCAGGCTGATCTTCTTCGGCGTGCCCTTAGTCTTGACCAGCCCCTTGTTGTTCCGCGTCCAGAAGGTGCGCGGGCGCCCGGTGCTGCGCACCTGCCAGCCGGAGCGGATGATCAGCACGATCAGGAACATGTTCAGGAAGTGCTGCCAGCCCATCCAGGCCGGGAAGCCGACCGGCGCGTTCTGCGGCAGCGTGGAATGCCCCGGGTAGCGGGTCAGGAAATCCTGCACCGGTTCCAGGGTGCGCAGCCAGCGCGCCAGCAGCACCACGAGGGCGGCGACGATCAATGCCGCTGCCACCGTGAGAACCGGGCGCAGCCACGGGGGTGGTGTGGCCTTCCCGGTGCGTGACGGTTTCTTGCCGATCGTAGACATATGTGTTTTTCCTTCGACACGAAGTGGTGATTGCACTTATCGTAGCGTTCCTACCGAGGTGAAGTCAGGTATCGGTGTTCAGGTCGGCCCCGGTTTCCGTAGCTCAGCTGCAGCTGCAGGGCCTCGCTGGCGACCAGCGCGGCCAGATACCGCTGCGCGGTGGCCCGGGCGATTCCCACGGCCTCGGCGACCTGGGCGACGCTCAAGGGTTCGCCGGCATCCTGCACGCAGGCCAGCACCGCCTGCTCGGTGGGGGCGGCGCCTCCGGATGGCGCGGCGGTCTCCTCCCCCGCCCACAACGCCTTGTACAGCCGGTCCACGGCACCCTGGTCCAGGTTCGTGCTCGCCGCCAGCTGCCGGCGGTAGCGGGCCCAGCCCTTGAGCTTGGCGGCCAGGGTGCGCGGTTCGAAGGGCTTGATGACAAAGGCCAGCACCCCGGCGCGCAGGGCCGCGGCAATGTTCTGCGGTTCGCTGGCGGCCGAGACCATGATGACATCCACGTCCAGCACCTTGGCCAGCTCCAGGCCGCTCACGTGCGGCAGGTACAAATCTAGCAGCACCAGGTCCGGCTGCTGCGCGGCCACCACCTTGGGCACCGTGCGCGAATCCTGCACCGGTTCCAGCGCCGTGAAACCCGGCATCTCATTGACCATGGAGGCGTGCAGTTCACCGACCCTGAAGTCGTCGTCGACGATCAGCACCCGGTAGTCCCCAGGGGTTGGCATGGTTCAGCCCTTCCTTTCCTCGCTTAATACCGACGGCAGCCGGGCAGCAATGACCGCCCCGCCGTGCTCCCCGCCCCGGTCGGCCACCCACACGTCCCCGCCGCGGGCCCGGGCCAGCCGGCGGATCAGGGGCAGTCCCACCCCGTGTCCGTGCCCGGCACCGAGCTGGCTGCCGGTGGTGACCGCGGGATTGAAGATGTCTTGTGCGGTGGTGATGCCCGCCCCCGAATCGGCTACCGCCAAATGCAGGGTGCTCCCCTCGGACAATAGGTCGACTTCCACCCACCGCGGCCCTTCAGCCCCTAGTGAAGCAGTAAATGCATTATCAAGCATATTTCCAAGGACCGCGGTGACGTCCTGGGCGTCGTGGGCACTGGCGACCGGCGCGTAGAGCATTGAGTCCGGGGAGATGCGCAGCTCGATTCCCATTTCGTGGGCGCTGATCCCCTTGGCCGCAATGAACGCGGCCAGGTAGGGGTCGTTGACGGTTTCCAGCCCCTGGACCGGGACAATGGCCGGCCCCGAGTCGGTGACCTCACGCAGGTAGTCGCGAGCCTGGTCGATCCTGTCCTGGTGCAGCAGTCCCAGCACCGCGTGCATCCGGTTGGCGAATTCGTGGCGCTGCGCGCGCAGCGCGTCGGCCATGTCCTGCACCGCATCCAGCTTGGTGCCCAACGCCTCAACCACCGTCACGTCGCGCAGCAGGATCACCTGGCCCAGGTCCACCCCGTCGCGCACCACGTCATTGATGCGCGCGATCAGCGAGGTCTGGCCAACCTCCAGGCGCACCGGGGTGCGTTCGCGCTGCCGGATAGCGGTGACCAGCCGCTCGTTCAGTCCGGCGGCCGCGTAGTGACGGCCCACCACGTCGGCCAGCTCGGTGCGGTGCGGCAGCCCGAGCATCTGCCGGGCGGCCTTGTTGCGCACCGTGATCACCCCGTCGCTGCCCAGGCCCATCACCCCGTCGGTCACCCCGTAGAGCACGGCCTGCTGGTCGCGGACCAGTTGGGCGATTTCTGCCGGTTCCAGCCCCAGGGTCTCACGCTTGAGCCGGCGCACCGTCGCCCGGCCAACCAGGGTGGCCAGCACCGCGGCCAGCAGCGCGAAGAGGATGATCCAGGAAATGGAGACCAGCAGGGTGCGGGTCAGCGACTCGGTGGCCAGCCCGACCGAGACCTCCCCGACCACGGCGTCAGTGCCCGGGGCCCGGACCGGCACCTTGGCGCGCACCGAATCGCCCAGGGTGCCGTGCTCCCGCGAGACATCCTCCACCCCGCTTAGCGCAACCGGATCGGTGGAGACCCGCTGGCCGATCTGCCGCGGATTCGGGTGGGTCAGGCGCAGCCCGCGGTCCTCGGTGATCACCACGAACGCGGCCCCGGTGTCCCGCCGGACCGCCTCGGCCTGCGCCTGCAGCGGCCCACGGCGCAGCGAACCGGCGTCGAGCCGCTCACGTTCGGCCTGCTCGGCGGCCACCTGGCGCACCTGCGGATCGGCGGCCACGGTGCGGGCGATGCCCAGGGCCGTGGCTTCGGCGCGTTCAAAGACCTGGTCATAGCGCACCGCGATGGTCGCGGCGGTCACCACCAGGATCAGCAGCCCAAGCACCGCGAACTGCAGGCGCATGATGCGCGAGGCGAAGTGCTTGCCGCTCAGGCGGCGGCTGGTGGCGGTGGTGGAGCGCATTTACCCAGCATACGGGCCGGGGAGATTTTAATGAGCAAAAAGCGGTCAAAAACTAAAAGCGATCAGAACCCGGCACAAGCCGCGGTCGTGACGCAGCCCACGTAGCGTCAATGGCGTACCCGCCCCACGGGTGCAATCATCAACGTTTTTCCGCCAAGGAGGTCGGTGCAATGTTAGTTGCCCTCGGATTCCTCATGGTCGCCACCTTCATGGTGCTGATCATGACCAAACGCATGACCCCGATGCTGGCACTGATCATTGTGCCCACCGTGTTCGGGCTGTTCGCCGGGGCCGGGCTGGGCCTGGGCGACATGGTGATGGACGCCGTGAAGTCGATGTCCGGCACCGCGGCCCTGCTCATGTTCGCCATCATGTACTTCGGCATCATGATCGACGTGGGCCTGTTCGACAAGCTGGTGGCCGCGATCCTGAAGCTGGTCGGCAACGACCCGGCCAAGGTCGTCATCGGCACCGCGCTGCTCACCGCCGTGATCTCGCTGGACGGCGACGGCTCCACCACGTTCATCGTGGTCACCGCCGCCCTGCTGCCGGTGTACCAGCGCCTGGGCATGAGCCCGGTGGTGCTCACCTGCGTGGCCGGCCTGACCAACGGCACCCTGAACGTCGTGCCCTGGGGCGGGCCCACAGCCCGCGCCGCAGCCGCCCTGGGCGTGGAGGCCACCGACATCTTCGTGCCGATGCTCCCCTCCCTGGGTGTGGCGCTGGTCGTGGTCGGCATCTTCGCCTGGCAGCTGGGCCTGTCCGAGCGTCGCCGGCTGCACCGCGAAATGCCCGAGGTGTGGGGCACCGAGCTGGGCGGCGGCGCGCTGAACCGCCCGAAGGCCCCGGCCGGCGGGCCGGGCTCCTCCCCGGTGGCCGTGCTGGAGGCGGTGGCCACCAAGGGCGATGGCACCGAACGGCCCACCATGGACGGAACCGCGCTGGACCCGAACCGCGAGACGCTGCGCCCGAAGCTGTTCATCTTCAACCTGGTGCTCACCGTGGCGATCATGGTGCTGCTGATCATCGACGTTGTTCCGCTGTCCTACCTGTTCATGGTCGGCACCGGCATCGCCCTGGTGGTGAACTTCCCGAAGGTCAGCGACCAGATGAAGATGATCACCGCGCACTCCAGCGAAATCATCGCCGTGGTCTCCATGGTGCTGGCCGCCGCGGTGCTGACCGGCGTGCTCTCGGGCACCGGCATGGTCGATGCGATGAGCGCCTGGCTCGTGGACATCATCCCGGATTCCATGGGCCCCTACCTGGCCGTGCTCACCGGCCTGATCTCCGTCCCGGCGACGTTCTTCATGAGCAATGACGCGTTCTACTTCGGTGTCCTGCCGGTGCTGACCGAGGCCGGGGCCCACTTCGGCATCGACGCGGTGGACATGGCCCGCGCCTCGATCACCGGCCAGCCGGTGCACATGCAGTCTCCGCTGGTGCCCGCGATCCTGCTGCTGGTCTCCATGGCCAAGGTTGACCTGGGCGATCACCACAAGAAGGTGCTGTGGCGGGCCCTGGTGGTCTCGCTGGTGATGCTCGCCTCCGGCGTGCTCTTCGGCGTGATCCACATGGGCTAGACCCACTTCCCACGCCGCTGGCGGCTCTTCCCGACATTGCCGGGAAGAGCCGCCAGCGGCGTTAAGCGGGCGGTGGGAGTGAGATGCGCGACGCCCGCTGGCCGCCACCGCCTCAGGGGCGGGATAATGGGTGCCATGCCCACGCCTGAAACCGTCCTGCTGCCCGCCGCCGCATGGGGCGAGCGCGCCCTGGAGCATGAGCGGCGCGCACGCAGCTTCGGCGAGGCCTTCACCACGCGGCGGATGAGCGGGAAGAAGCACCCGGTTGAAGACTTCCTGTTCACCTACTACACGCAGAAGCCCGGCCAGTTGTACCGCTGGCATCCAGGGGCCGGGGTGCAGCTGGCCGGGGAACCGGCCCGGCAGCGGGCCCACTGGAAGTTCTACCGGGTTTCCGAGGTGGACGGCACGCCGGTCGCGCAGGTCGATCTCGCCGCGTTCGCCGCCGCACGGGCCCGGATGCTGGAGTTCGCCCGGGTGATCCTGCGCGGCACCGCGAGCCGCCCCGCCAGCTTCTCCTGCTTTGGACTGCACGAGTGGGCGATGGCCTACAAGTCCGAGGAGAACGGGATCCGGCACGAATACCTGCCGCTGCGGCTGGGCGCGGCCGGCACCGACCGGGTGGTGGAGAGGCATCGGATCCGCTGCACCCACTTTGACGCCTTCCGCTTCTACCCCCCGCAGGCCGCGCCGCTCAATGAGCTGCAGCCCACCCGGGAAACCCAGCGGGACCTGGAACAGCCCGGGTGCCTGCACGCCAACATGGACCTGTACAAGTGGGCGTACAAACTGGTGCCGCTGGTCTCCAGTGAGCTGATGATGGACTGCTTCGAGCTGGCCTGGGACATCCGCACCATGGACATGCAGGCCTCCCCCTACGACCTGGCCGAGTGGGGCTACTCGCCGATCCGGATCGAAACCGCCGAGGGCAAGGCCCGCTACGTGCGGGAGCAGAAGCGCTTCGCCGAACGCGCCGACGTGCTGCGTTCGCGGCTGCTGGCGGTCGCCGAATCCGTGGCGCTGCCGGCCTGCGGCAACACCTTGAGCACCAGCTAACGCCGGGACGCTGGCGGCCGGGCTGTGCTTCAAGCCACAATGGACTATGGACGTTCTACGCTTGGCGCGCCGCGCCGGACTTTCGCTGACCTGCCTGCTGGCCCTGATGGCGGCCAGCGGCTGCGCGCAGGTCGAGCCCGACGGGCAGCAGCCAACGACCACCGCCAGCAGCAGCTCCGCCCCCTCCCCCAGCCCCACGGATCCGGCCGTGGACACCACGCTGACGGTGGAGCTGCACGCCGACGGCACGAACCTGAGCAGCCAGTACACGCTGAGCTGCCGGGGCGCCGAGCCGGTGGATTCGAGCACCGTCCCGGATGCGGCGGCAGCCTGCGCGATGATTGAGGAGAACCCGGCGGTCCTCGCCCCGCAGCGCCCGGCCTCCCAGCCGTGCACCGAGCAGTACGGCGGGCCGGACCGGGCCGTGGTCATCGGCACCCACCGGGGCAACGCAGTGAAAACCTCCTTTACGCGCAGCAACGGCTGCGCGATCGCCGAATGGGATGCGCTGGCCCCACTGCTGGGCCACGGCGGACTCTAGGCGACCTGCCACCCGCGGACCGACACGGAAAAAAGTTGATGAAAATCAACTACATTTGATCGTGTGACAACTAGGATTTGAGGTGTCATGGAATTCTTCCTCCTCACCGTCGCCCTGCTCTTTGTCACCGTGCTGGTGGTGGGAGTTTCCGAACGCATCGGACTGCCCTATCCGATCCTGATGCTGCTGACCGCGCTGGTGGCCGGCTTCCTGCCGTTCATGCCGACCCTGCACATCGACCCCGAACTGATCCTGCCGCTGTTCCTGCCGCCGCTGCTGTTCGCCACCGCCCAACGCAGCTCCTGGTCGGTCTTCCGGCTGCGCTGGCGCACGCTGATCCGCATGGCGGTGCTGCTGATCGTGGTCACCGCCGGCGCCGTGGCCGCCACCGTCTGGGCCTTCGTGCCGCTGCTGTCCCTGCCCCTGGCCATCGCGCTGGGCGCCATCGTCGCCCCGCCGGACCCGGTGTCCGTGGACGCGATTGCCACGAAGGTGAAGATGCCGCGCCGGCTGACCTCGCTGCTGGAGACCGAGGGCCTGTTCAACGACGCGATGGCGATCGTGATCTTCCAGCTGGCGGTGAACGCCACCATCAACCGCACCGACGTGGGACTGGAAATCATCCCGCAGTTCGTGCTCGGCGCCGCGGCCGCCACCATCCTGGGCATTGCAATGGCCTGGCTGGTCGGGGCAATGAACCGCTTCGTGCCGAACCTGGTGGCCCGCTGCGCGGCCACGCTCGTGGCCCCCTATGCGGTGTACCTGCTGGCCGAGGAGGTGCACGCCTCCGGGGTGATCGCGGTGGTGGTCACGGCGCTGGAGCTGGGCCGCCGGGCCCGCCCACAGGACTCCCGTGAACGGCTGACCCGCACCGCGTTCTGGGAAGTGCTGGAGATGCTGGCCACGGGCCTGGCGTTCGGGTTCATGGGCATTGAGATGAACCGGGTGGTCATCGAGGAGGGCGCGCACCTGCTGACCTTCATCCCGCAGGTGGCCCTGATCTGTGCGGTGGTGATCCTGGTGCGCCTGGCCTGGATTTTCGCCACCTACTACCTGCCGCACGTGCGGGCGCAGGGCATGTCCGCCGCCAAGGACTCGCTGGTGCTCACCTGGTGCGGGATGCGCGGGCTGGCGACCCTGGCCCTGGCGCTCGCGTTGCCGGTCAGCGACGCGGCCGGGCAGGCGATCGAAGGCCGGAACTTTGCGGTGGTCACCGCCTGCGCGGTGCTGCTGACCACGCTGGTGATCCCGGGGCTGACCCTGCCGGCGCTGATGCGGGTGCTGAAGATCCAGGACAATGTGGAGCTGCTGGGGCGCAAGCGGCGCAAGCTGGCCAACCGGGCACAGCACACCGCGATGGAGACCCTGAAGGCCTCCCCGGACCTGGACAGGCTGCCCGATGACTACCGGGAGCTGGTGACCCGCCGGCTGCAGACGCTGCACACCCTGCTGCTCAGCGAAGAGTCGCAGGTGGAAAGCGACACCCTGCACGGGCAGAAAATGGCCAAGTACCGCAAGCTGATCCACATCTCCGATTCCCTGCAGAGCCAGGCGCTGGACGCGGCCCGCAACGAGCTGCTGCGGGCGCGCAACGAACCGGGGGTGGACCCGCACATGGTCGATGAGATCATTCACCGCCTCGACCAGCGCACCATGATCCTGGACCGCTAGCCGTTGTCCGCCGTCCGGGGGCGGCGCTGCAGGCGCACAATCACCTCATAGTGGTTGGTCTGCGGGAACATGTCCATCACCCGCGCCTCGACGGCGGTGAACCGGTCCATGCGCCGCAGGTCCTTGGCCAGGCTCACCGCGTTGCAGCTGGAGTAGATCACGTGCTGCACCTCAGAGGTGTTCAGCCAGTCGGCCAGGGCGGGCCCGATGCCGCGCCGCGGCGGGTTGACGACGACCAGCTTCGGGGCCTGGTCCTGGGCCAGGGCAAACTGCGTGGCGTCCCCGGCGATGAACCGGGTATCGGCCAGCCCCAGGTCCGCGGCGCTGCGTTCGGCCGCGCGCACCGCCTCGGCACTGGTTTCCACCCCGGTCACGCTGCGCCCCGGCGCGGCGGCGTGCAATGCGAACCCGCCGACCCCGCAGTACAGGTCCCAGACGCTGGCCGGCTGCAGCTGCCGCACCCAGCTGGCGGCCTGGCGGTACAGGGCGGCGGCGATCGGCGTGTTGGTTTGGAAGAAGCCCTGCGGGCGCAGGTGCATCCCAATGCCGTTCAACTCCATCGGCAGGGTCTGGGCGGCGCTGAGCACGATCTCCTCACTGCCTTCGAGCACGGCCTTGTGCTCGGGCAGGAAGTTCACCGAGACCACCTTCGCCGCGGGCAGCGCCTTGGAAAACAGCGGCAGCGAATCGCGCAGCGCCACGAAGTGCTTCTTGGTGCGCAGCACCCAGCGCACCATCAGCTGCCCGGAGGGGGCCAGGGTGATGATCACGTGCTTGAGCTCACCCTTGCGCCGCGGCACGTCATAGGGGATCAGCCCCAGCTGGCGGATGAAGCGTTCGATGACGGGAAACGCGGCGCGCAACGCCGGGTCGCAGACCCCGCAGTGGCGCAGGTCCACCCCGTGCCCGTCCGCGTCCAGGATGCCGATGGTCGGGTTCTCGCTGGTGCCGGAAATCACCATTTTCGCCTTGTTGCGGAACCCTGATTCGACGCTGGGCTGCGGGGGCAGGAAGCGCAGCTGCTCATGCCCGGCCAGCAGCTGGGCGCAGTGCTCGGCCTTGCCCTGCAGCTGCTGCTGGTAGGGGCGGGTCATTTGGCTGCAGGAACGGCACCGGCCGGCCGAGAAGTAGAGGCATTGCATGATGCTGGCCATGTTATCGAATCGGCCCCGCTGCCAACTAAGTGAGCTCGACGCTGATTGCCCGGGATTTTTCAGGTTCCGGCGATAGGCTCAAACCCAGTTGCTTCGCTGGGGCGTAGCATGATGACCGCACTCGCAACCCCGGAAAGGGACAATGGTTCAGCAGATTCGACGCCGCTCGCTTCGTCGTCCCCTGGCCTTCACGGCCCTGCCCTTGGCCGCTGCGCTGGGCGTCAGCGGCTGCTCGGCTCCGTCCCAACCGGCCCAGCCCGCCGCCCCCACCTCATCTTCGGCCCCCGAGGCCGCCGCACAGGGATCCGGCCAGGTCGCGGCCGCCCCACAGCCCAGCAGTGACCCCAAGGCCAGCAGCACCGGCAAGGCGCCGGCCACCACCGAACCGGCCCCCTCCACCGCTGCGAGCAAGACCGCCGATGAGGTGGCCCCCCTTTCCAGCGCCGGCACCGGCGCGAAGGCCCCGGCGGTGTCCCTGCTGCCCAGCACCAGTGCCAGCTACGACAAGGCGACCACCCAGCTCCTGGATGCGGTAAAGAACAAGAAGGTCGCCCAGGCGGAGAAGGCCGTTGCCGACGGCGCGGACCTGGAGGCCCGCGACAGCTACGGGCGCACCGCGCTGCTGAAGGCGGTGGTGAACAAGGACGAGGCGATGGCCCTGAAGCTCTTGAAGCTGGGCTCTGACCCGAACGCCACCGATGACTTCCACGAATCCGCCTACCTGCGCTCCAGCGCCGAGGGAATGGTGCCGGTGCTCTCCGCCGCGATCGAGCACGGTGCGGAACTGGAGGCCACCAACCACATGGGCAGCACCGCGCTGATGATGGCCAGCGAAAACGGTGAGGTCGAATCCGTGCGCCTGCTGCTGCAGCACGACGTGGAGGTTGACCACGTCAACGACCTGGGCTGGACGGCGCTGCATGAGGCCGTCGTGCTGGGCCAGGACTCATCGAACTTCGTCAACGTCGCCCGGCTGCTGCTGCTGGGCGGGGCCGATGCGACGATCAAGGACCGCACCGGCAGCGACGCGCTGGAGCTGGCCAGCGAACGCGGGCTGTCGCAGATGGTGCAGGTCATCCGCAGCGCCTCGCGCTAGGGTGCGGCCGCGCCCGGCGGCTACAGGGCGTCCAGGTAGAACCAGGCCCCGTCTTCCTTGACGAACGTGCTTTTTTCGTGCTGCGTGCCCACCCCGTCGGCCGCACGGTAGCTGGCCTCGAACTCCACCACCCCGCGCGAGGCTGATTCCTGGCCGGCCCGGGTGGAAAGGATCCGCAGCCCCAGCCAGTGCACACCCGGGTCGAAGTCGATGCTGCGCGGACGAGTGCTCTCATGCCAGGTCGCCAGCAGGTAGTCGGCCAGCTGCAGCACAAACGCGCTGTAGCGTGAACGCATCAGCTGTTCGGCGCTCTGCGGCAGCGCGCTGGCATCGGCCCGTCCCGCGTGCCAGGGGGCGCAACAGCGCCCATAGCTGCGCGCGTGCTCCTCGGCGACCCGGCAAGGGCAGGTCGCCGCGAGTGAAGTGCTCAGTGAAGTAGCCACGCCTCCAGCGTACTGCCTGGCTGCGCCCGGCACCCGTACGGCGAGCGGGTTCCGGTCCCGGGGATAGCTGTCTCACACTCGGCCCAGCACCGGTCACATTGCCGGTAGACTGGATGGGCAAGCTCGCGGAGCGCCAATCCCCCTGGTGTGAGACGGCAACTCCGTGTGGCATTTAACCCCCTCGCGCACAGGAGATATGCCGGATGCCCCGGATCGTTGTTGATGTCATGCTCAAGCCAGAAATCCTTGACCCCCAGGGCAAGGCGATTGCGGGAGCACTGCCCCGCCTTGGCTTCTCCTCCTTCGAAGCTGTCCGCCAGGGCAAGCGCTTCGAGCTGACTGTGGAGGGCGAGGTGACCGAGCAGATCCTCACCCAGGCCCGTGAGGCGGCCGCCACCCTGCTGTCCAACCCGGTGATCGAGGACGTCGTCAACGTCGAGGTCGTCGCGGACTAATGAGCACCGAACTGCCCCTGATTGGCGACTATTCGACGCCCAGTGCCGAACTGTCCGGCGCCCGCATCGGCGTGGTGACCTTCCCCGGAACCCTGGATGACCGCGACGCCGCCCGTGCGGTGCGCGCCGCAGGCGCCCAGGCCGTGCCGCTGTGGCACGCCGACACCTCGCTGGGAGAGGTGGACGCGGTGATCATCCCCGGTGGCTTCTCCTACGGCGACTACCTGCGTGCCGGGGCGATCTCCCGCTTCGCCCCGATGATGGACAAGATCGTGGACGCGGCGAACTCCGACGCGAAGCTGCCCGTGCTGGGAATCTGCAACGGCTTCCAGATCCTGACCGAGGCGCACCTGCTGCCCGGTTCGATGATCAAGAACGACCATCTGAAGTTCATCTGCCGCGACCAGGTGCTGCGCGTGGAGAACAACCAGACCGCCTGGACCGGTGAGTACGAGCAGGGTGAGGAAATCACCATCGTGCTGAAGAACCAGGACGGCCAGTACGTGGCCGATGAGAAGACCCTGGACGCGCTGGAGGCGGAGAACCGCATCGCGTTCTCCTACGTGGGCTGGAACCCGAACGGCTCCCGCCGTGCGATTGCCGGGGTGAGCAACCAGGCCGGCAACGTCGTGGGCCTGATGCCGCACCCGGAGCACGCCATCGAGCCCGGCTTCGGGCCGGACCACCGCGGCACCGACGGCCTGCGGTTCTTCACCAGTGTTCTGACCCACCTTGTTGGAGGCAAGAAATGAGCAAGGACGTCGCTCAGGAATTCAATATCGACACCGTGGAGAATGCCTCGGCCACCCCTCAGGTTCAGCTGCCCTGGGCCGAACTGGGCCTGAAGGAAAACGAGTTCGACGAGATCGTCAAGATCCTGGGCCGGCGCCCCACCGCCGCCGAGCTGGCGATGTATTCGGTGATGTGGTCCGAGCACTGCTCCTACAAGTCCACGAAGAACCACCTGCGCCAGTTCGGTGCGAAGGTCACCGAGGAGATGAAGAAGGACCTGATGGTCGGCATCGGCGAAAACGCCGGCGTGACCGACCTGGGCGACGGCTGGGCCGTGACCTTCAAGATCGAATCGCACAACTCCCCCTCCTACGTGGAGCCCTACCAGGGTGCGGCCACCGGCATCGGCGGCATCGTGCGTGACATCATCTCCATGGGCGCCCGCCCGGTGGCGGTCATGGATCCGCTGCGTTTCGGCGCCATCGACCATCCGGATTCCCAGCGTGTGGTGCACGGGGTGGTCTCCGGCATCGGCGGCTACGGCAATTCGCTGGGCCTGCCGAACATCGGCGGGGAAACCGTGTTCGACCCGATCTACCAGGGCAACCCGCTGGTCAACGCGCTGGCCGTGGGCGTGCTGCGCCACGAGGACCTGCGCCTGGCCAACGCCTCGGGCGTGGGCAACAAGGTGGTGCTCTTCGGGGCACGCACCGGCGGGGACGGGATCGGCGGCGCCTCCGTGCTGGCCTCCGAGTCCTTCGACGACTCCAAGCCCTCCAAGCGCCCGGCCGTGCAGGTCGGTGACCCGTTCGCCGAGAAGGTGCTCATCGAGTGCTGCCTGGAACTGTTCAAGGCCTCCCTGGTCGAGGGCATCCAGGACCTGGGTGCCGCGGGCATCTCCTGCGCCACCAGCGAGCTGGCCTCCAACGGCGAGGGCGGCATGCACGTGGAGCTGACCAACGTGCTGCTGCGCGACTCGACCCTGACCCCGGGCGAAATCCTGATGTCCGAGTCCCAGGAACGCATGATGGCGGTGGTCTCCCCCGAGAACGTTGAGGCGTTCGAGGCCGTCATGGCCAAGTGGGGCGTGGAGTACTCCTGGCTGGGCGAGGTCACCGACACCAACCGCCTGGTCATCACCTGGAACGGCGAAGTGATCGTGGACGTGGATCCCAAGACCGTCGCCCACGACGGCCCGGTCTACGACCGCCCATACGCCCGCCCCGACTGGCAGGATGCGCTGCAGGCCGACACCTTCCGCTCCTCCGCGGCCGGGCAGGATCTGCCGGGCACCGGTGAGCAGCTCAAGGCGGCGGTGCTGGAGTTGATTGCCAGCCCGAACCTGTGCGACAAGTCCTGGATCACCCGCCAGTACGACCGCTACGTGGGTGGCAACACCGCGCTGGCCTCCCCGGATGATGCCGGCGTGGTGCGCGTGGACGAAGCGAGCGGGCTGGGGGTGGCGATCGCCACCGACGCCAATGGCCGCTACACCTACCTGGATCCTTACGCAGGAGCTCAACTGGCGCTGGCCGAGTCCTACCGCAACGTGGCCACCTCCGGGGCCATCCCGGCGGCGGTCTCCGACTGCCTGAACTACGGTTCCCCCGAGGACCCGGACGTAATGTGGCAGCTGGCCGAGGGCATCCGCGGGCTGTCCGACGCCTGCATGGAGCTGGGCGTGCCGGTCACCGGCGGCAACGTGTCGCTGTACAACCAGACCGGGGAGAAGGCCATCCACCCGACCCCGGTGGTCGCCACCCTGGGCAAGCTGGATGACGTGGCCCGCCGCACCCCCTCCGGGTGGCGCGCCGAGGCCGACGGGCAGGCGATCTACCTGATCGGCAAGACCCTGGATGAGCTGGACGGCTCCGAGTACGCGAACCTGCGCGGGCACTTGGGCGGTCTGCCGCCGAAGGTGGACCTGGCCGCGGAGAAGGCGCTGGGCCAGGTGCTGATCAACGCCAGCCGCGACGGCATGATCGACGCCGCGCACGACCTGTCCGAAGGCGGCCTGGCCGCGGCGCTGTCCGAGATGGTGCTGCGCTACGGCGTGGGTGCCCGGGTGGCGCTGGATGAGATCATGGCTCGTGATGGCATCGACGCGTTCACTGCGCTGTTCTCCGAAACACAGGCCCGCGCCCTGGTCGCGGTGCCGCGCAGCGAGGAAGTGCGCTTCAACGACATGACCAGCGCCCGCGGGATCACCGTGGCCCGGATCGGCGTGGTGGACGCCGAGTCCAACGCGCTGGAAGTCCAGGGGCACTTCACCGCCTCGGTGGAGGAACTGCGTGAGGCCCACGAGGGCACCATGGAGAAGTACTTCGGTTAATCGCCGCTCTCCCATTAGCGCAATGGCCCGTTTCCCCCTCGCGGGGAGACGGGCCGTTGCGTTTCCCCTCTCCTCAGGGGTGAGCCGCCCCGTCTTGTACATGGAGGTGATGGCCACAGTCCCCTTGGGCGCAATGCGCCGAGTGCTTTCCCCGGTACTGGTCACTTGGTGGGTGCAATGGAAAGGACGGGGTCCACATAGAGGTTATCCCCGGACACCTCTGCCGCGAGAAGAACCTAAATCTGCAGATTTGTGTTCCGAGCTTTGGTAGATGCGCGGACGTATCTGACCAGCCAGAACCTTAGTACGTGAAGGGTGTCTCGCAACTAACGATGGTGACACAAACTCAAGAGATCGGTTGCCGCACATAGTTACGAGAATCGTCCATCGCTGTTTTCTCAAGGGTTTAGGAGCGGGGAAAAGGAGCATGACGAGACGTCTTGCAACTCTTCAGTTGCAAGACATTGCGCGGCGGCCCTGCAGGGGTATTTTATTGTGTAGTCGTGCGAAAATTATAGTTATGGAATCGCAAAGCTTACCCGGACGGCTCGAGACGCAGGATTCAAAACTCCATGATCAAGATGATCTAGAGGAATGGCTCGGCAAAATGGAGACAGCTGACCCTGACAGCGATCTCGATCCTTCGATGCTGGCTTTTCCTACAGACGAAATGCTTAGAAAGTATGTTTCCTCGATCGATCAGCGATCGTTGGATCAGGTGACTCGTATATTAAGATGCTTTCTCTTCGAGTACGTTAATTTCGGTGCTGATACATTTAATCTCAAACTTCTCCAAACGTCGGACGTTGGGAAGATACAAGAAAAGCTTGCTTCCACCGAGTATGGAAAGCGTTTGGCTAATCCAAATAAGCCTGCGCATCCGGGTGTCCGATGGGTTGTTGATTTACTGCCCCATTGGCCCAAGAAGGCGATGGAAGTCATCGAGGCCTACTTAATGGCCCATGCGCAGTCCTTGCCGGATCGTCGTCTCGAAGGGCTATGGGACGCCAAAGCAGTAATTGCCGCCGGGTATCTATCGCGGAGGAGCAGCAACTCGGCCGAGGCCCTGGGGAAGATCAGCCCTCGGGAACTAGAACACCTTACCGCTAATCTATATTCGCAGATGGGTTTTAGTTGCACACTAACTGCTCCAACAAATGATGGAGGTCGCGACGTAATTGCTAAATTAGAACAGGCTGGACGTCGAGAGCATCGGGTTATTGATTGTGCACATTATGGTGGTTCAGTTCCAATTACGAAAGCTCGCGCAATTCTTGGAACTGCCGATAACGATCATGCAACTTCCGCAGTTTTACTGACTACCGGGAGGATTTCAAAGAACACCCACCAAATGGCTTCCGGAAATAGCAAACTGGATCTTGTAGACGGAACGAAGTTAGTTGAATTGCTAGATCGACATCTGGGGAGCACCTGGCCACAGGAGATCGATTACTGGATTCAATGGCCCCCAAGAAGTTGATGCCTCGGTCTTCTTCTAAAGTTTGAAGACTGCTATTTCACGATGATTTAGGTCACCGTGTGTCGAAACTTCGTTGTCTGCGTGCCTGAGTAAATTCTGAGGCTGGCCATTGCGCCATCATTAATCTCTGCAGCGGAGGACCGCTGCTGTGTCGACTTAGTGTTCACATACGTTCTCGGCCCAACGAATTGACGACCAGGGCCGATAGCATAGAAGACTACGATATCTGTAAAAGAGGCTGCCATGCTCGTATAGGTAGCAGTGGAGGAAACTTGGATTTTTTATCTGCTGTTCTAGCAGTAGCAACATTGGCAGGGTTCTTTTTGAGTCTCTCTGCGGCATGGAAAAATGCTAAAGGGAAATTTGTCATTAGCTTAGTCGGGACTTTAGTGATGGGCGCATTTTTGGCAACCACTCTTTGGTCTAACGCGCAGCTTAAAGCGGAGAATCGGCTTTTGACTGATCCCCAAACGCGCGCAACGCAATTAATTGAAGTGTGGAAAAGCGAAGCCCAACGAAAATTTGATTTCTATTCGGCAGGACAGGCTGAAGGCGTAGTGTCCGCTGCGACAGATCTTATGGAAGACCTGAAGGAGTGTAGGCCGAGCGCTTTCAGCGAAGCGCAGCAGCGTATGCAGATTGCTCGTGAGCGTGCCCAACAGGTTGAAATGGACCCAAGCATTCATAACACTGACACTGACAGATACCTCAGAGTTCGCGGCATTTGGGTACAAGCAGCGTTAGCCGCGTACCAACAGGTCGAAGGAGTAAGCATTACGCCCCCCGAGTGCGGAAGGAATTAGTGGCTCCCCTAGTCAAAGAAATTCTTTAGGGCCTAACGCACCAGTGAGTCTTGTACCACATTACCGCAGCTCAGGATCCATGACACATTGGCGAGGCTCGGGGAAAGTTGCTGGGTGTCAGCGAAAGCCCGAGTAGTCAATGAACTATCAAGAGGCCATGAGTTCGCATGTTCTGACAATACAGCAGCCTTAACTTTACATAACGTCGGTTATCAGCTTCAACCGATAGGAGCGAAAGTAATTCCTGAGCTCCAGTCCAGCGATGCGCCCGCGCTGCCGAATCTAGACCTGTGCTGTAGCGATAGGGGATCGACTCAAGGAAAGCTCTTTGTGCACACAAATTAAACTCCCGGCCGTGTTCTCGACGATCCCTACAACAGCAATGAAGCGACTCGACAGCTAACTTTACGCAATAGCTGCACCGCAGGTTCTTCTCGACGCAAAATGGTATTAGTTGGCAGTCACTACAGTGCTCTTCGTTGTGTAGCCCTTCTTTATTGCGCTCACCTTGACTGTCAGCTTCTTGCCTTTGTCAGCTTTAGTAACCCTGTAGCCGCTCTTGGTTGCACCTTTGATGTTCTTGCCGGAGCGTTGCCACTGGTACGTCACTTTCTCAGCAATGGGGCTATAGGCGCCGGATGACGCTTTTACGGTCTTCCCCACGATCTTCTTGCCTGAGAGAGTCGGTTTCTTACTCACCTTTAGCGTTCCCGGTGCCACTGTCTTGGTCGCTGTACTTTGAGTGACCACGGTGTTGTAATAACGGTGGGTGAACTGTGTTTTTACGCTAATCTTCTTCCCCAAGTCGGCGGGAACAAGAGTATAGGTGCTGCGATTCTGCTGGAAAATTTCCTTTCCGTTGCGCAGCCAGATGTAAGTAAGTTTCGCATCCTGCTTGGATACCGTTCCCGGTTTGGCCGTCAGCTTCGACCCCACCCTAGCGGAGCCAGAGATGGTCGGTTTCCCGGATTTCAGATTGCCATGATCGATCTTTACGGATTTGGAGATCAGCTCGACCGGCTCCGCATGTGCGCCAACGAAAGTTACGACGGCGTGCACCCGCTTCAAGTTCAAAGAATCATCTGGGTTGAAGGTGGGACCAGTCGCGCCCTTGATCGCAGTAGTGTCGTCTTTGAACCACTGATACGTCTTCTGGGCATGGGGGAACACGGTGGGATCCAACGCAACACTGAGTTTCTCCGTCACGAATCCGGTGCCGGTCAGCTTGGCAGCGGGGTGAGCGGACTCAGAGGCCGGGATCGGTAGGTCGTACCCGGTGGACAGGGTAGCGGTAGGGACATAGACAATCTTCTTGTCCCAAGAAGTTTTCTCAACGCTGGTGTACTTTGCGGTGATCTTCTTCCCGGCATCAGCGGGGGTCAGCTTATAGGTGCGCCCGGTAGCCCCAGGGACCGCGACAGCATTGCGGAACCACTGGAAGTTCTTTTGCGCATAGGAGCCCCAAGGTATTTCCAATTCGTCACCGACGATAGCGAAAGGAGAGTCAGAATTGTCCTTTCGTGCTGTGCGGTAGTTGACTCTCAGCGGGCTTGACTTCGCGGTATCAAATACGTCGCTGACCAAAACAACGTATATATCAGAAGAGATCAGGGAGGAACCCGTGGTTGCATCGGAGGTTGCGACCATGACGTTGCTGCCGGCCACCATGGGCAGCACGGAGGTGGCAGTAAATTTCGTGTAAACGGGCTGTGGATCAGCGGCCCATGAAGGGCGGTGCGGAACGATGGCTCGGCCATCTACACCGACAATTGGTGCGAAGGTCAGCGTCTTGCCCACCCAGCCCTTGGAAAGCGAATGCGTCTCATTGGCTTTGAACTCTTCAAGCAGAGGCATAGCTGCCACCCAGGAGTAATCCGTGATGCCCGCGTCTTGCACGGTCAGACTGGTTAGCTTTGTCATCTTGGTCAGAGCAGTACGCGTGGCATCAGTGACACCGGACGCTGGCAGGAAGGTGACCCAAAGCTTCTTCAGGTTGGGCAACTGAGCCACAGCCGCAACCGCCTCGTTGGTGGCACCGTAGATTTCCACAGAAGTCAGCTGTTGCATGTCCTTCAGACGCTCCAGCCCCGCTATGGTTGATTCGTCCTGGTTCAGAATCCTCAGCTCGGTCACCGTGGTGGGAACATCCAGATCCGCCAATGATTCAACCTCAGAGCATTCCATATGGAACGGGCGATCTTCTTCATCGCTCCATGACCAGCAACTGTGGGGTGGGGCTGCCTGAGCAGCCGGCGTGAGGCCTCCGACAACGAGAGCCAGGGCAGCGCTGATGGCCAGTGTTGTGCGGTGAAAGTTCATGTGCCCCTCGGGATGCTTAGATTTGAGAACTGGATAAATCTTTGCACAGCTTTTCGGATCAGAGTATTCGCGGGCGAAACATCGCCTCAGAATACGAGCACATTCCACGGTTAGACTAAAAATCCGCCGAAAATCAGCAATACCATGGCGCGCTTCAGCCGCCCAGGGTCGGAGCAGGACGACGGCCTGTTCATGCTTTACGGGATAAACTGCCCCTAGCTTTACATAAGATAGGTTATCGGTCACTTACGGGAATAGAAGTAGCTGCGACTCGCATCGGTTGGCTCATGGGCGTCTGAGCTGCCTTCGTAGCCAGCCTGTTCTGTCGGTTCTACGCTGGGCTCGGCAGGAAGGTCTGCGGTCTCGGTACGACTAGTTTCTCCAGCCTCCACGGAGGCAGATATGCTTTCCGATGCCTCTGGTGCCGAGGCGGATAGCTCCTCGGCGGTGGTTTCCTGGGTGCTGGCTGTGGCGAAGGCGAGGTGTGCTTCTGTGGCATGTGCCGGCGCGGCGGAGAACAACAGGCCGGAGGCGAGGGCGGTGGAGAACAGAGCGCCAGTGACGCTAGGGGGCATGTTTTCCTGGTTCTGCGCAGAAAGCGCATCGGCCGCGGATTCTGTTGCCGTGAGTGCGGATCTCAGAGGAGGACACCCCGGCCTGACGTGTATTCGAATGAATACGTGTAGAAGAATAATTTAGCGTATTTGTTTGTGACTGGATAGTAGCCATCCGCTAGATAGTTCCTGCCTCGCCAGCATGCCCTCCAGAGATCCCCGAGTCCGCAGGATAAGACAATACAAAAGCCAGAGCTATACATAATATAAATTTATCGATGAGAAAAATCCGCACTGTGGAGTGCATGGGGTCGCTGCTCACCCGCTGGTGGCGCAGGCCGCGAACTTCACGGCCCCGGCCAATACCGAGCACGGGGTGCTGCAGGTGCTGCGCGCCTCCCTTCAGGGGCGCAGCCAGCTGTAGCGGTTCATCCTCAGCTATGCGGTCTCGATCGGTAGCTACTTTCAATGCCGTCTGGAGATCGGTTGAACCGCCCGTCGGCATCGAGCAGCCATCCCATGCGCTTGTAGCTTCTTGTGCCGACACAGGTTTCAAGGATCTGCAGTTGCGGAAACTGTGCGACGAGCTTTCGTTCGATGCTAGCGATTTCAGATGGTTCATGCAGCTGCATGTTGAACGTCAGGTTCGCTTCCCCCGTGGTGGCTGCGCACAATCTTAGGCTGCGAAAAGTTTTAAGGAATTGCGCGATTCGGTCTTCCATTCCCGGTGGCACCTTGGTAAACCACTGTACCAACAGCGGGGATCCGGAATAGTCGGTAGCCAGTTCGCAACGGATGTATACCATGCCTGCGGATAGTGCGGCATTGAGCAAGCGAGCTGCGGTGGCCGGATGCTGTCCTGTTGATTGGGCAATATCCCGTGCTGTTGCTCGGCCATTGACCTGCAGGACTTCAAGGCAGGGCCACAGGGCCGCAGGGATAGTTCCGACTGAAACCTGCGGTGCTGGCGCCAGGGCGCGTAGCTCATCCTCCTGCCGATGTGAAAGGACATCGAGTCTCCACTGGTCTCCGCTGGCATAGACGCGTGTGCAGACGGAGGCCTTGATCCTCAGAACCCCTTCCACTGCCCACAATTTGGGCAGCACCCGGTGTGACATGCTCAGCCAGTCCGGAGCGATGCAGGTCAACCGGAAATCGGCATGCCGCGAGGAACTGTCAACGGAATTCACCTCCGGTATCCGGCACAATGCCCGCAAAGTGGCATCCATGAGTCGGGGATCCGCCTCCACGTCCAAGAGCACGGTGCAATGCATCTGCGGGCGGCCACCCAAATGCCCCAGTATCCAGACGACCCGTTGCGAATGCAGGCGGTTCCAGCGGTTAGACAAGGTGGCCGGATGCCTTCCAAGCACCTTGCCCAGCTCTGTCCAACTTAAGCGTGGCGCTATTTGTAGCGCATGCACTAGTTCCAAGTCATCTTGCGCTAGTTCGAAATCCATCATCGTGCAACTATTTTCGGTCGATCCACGTTCAAATGCAATTAAACCTTGAATCTACAGGCGCACGTTCTAAAGTACCTGATGATAAACAGTGTGATTGGCCTCATAAGACGCCTCCTTGTCAACGAAAAGAAGGTCCGCGATGTACTCTTCGGAAAACATTGTCAGCGATGCCCAGCACCTGGCGCCTGAAATCCAGAAGCTTCGCCATGAGCTTCACCGTCAACCGGAAGTCGGACTTGATTTGCCATTGACCCAACAGCGAGTCCTGGAATGGCTCGAACCGCTAGGATTCGAGGTGACTCTGGGACAAGAGCTGAGCTCGGTCACCGCTGTGCTGCGTGGCGGTGCCGTGCGGGACAATGCTCCCAGCGTCCTACTGCGCGGCGACATGGATGCCTTGCCAGTAAGGGAAAAGGCCAACGTTTCCTACGCCTCCCAAACGGGCAATACGATGCATGCCTGCGGCCACGATTTGCACACTGCCATGCTCGCTGGAGCGGCGACGCTTTTGGCGGATCGACGCGACCAGTTGGCCGGCGATGTCGTCTTCATGTTCCAGCCTGGCGAGGAAGGATTCGACGGTGCCGGCCACATGATCCGCGAGGGAGTGCTTGAAGCCGCCGGCGCAACGGTAGACGCAGCCTTTGGGTTGCATGTCATGAGCGCGCTGGGAACCTCTGGACAGTTTATGAGCCGTCCCGGCCCGGTGATGAGTTCTTCAGCTGGTCTCTTTGTCACGGTGCACGGGCAGGGCGGACACGGTTCCGCACCATTCCTGGCCAAGGATCCGGTCTATGTTGCCGCGGAAATGGTCACTGCGATGCAAGGGATGGTTACACGCAGGTTCGACGTCTTCGATCCAGTGGTGATCTCCGTAGGAGTCTTTGAGGGCGGCCATGCCCGCAATGTTATCCCCGAAACCGCGCACTTCGAAGCTACCGTCCGCTCATTCAGCCGCGAGACCTTTGCAGCATTAGAACAAAAACTCCCGCGCCTGCTGCGTGGCATTGCCTCAGCGCATGGCGTAGACGTTGAAATCGAACTGCGCCCGGAATATCCGGTGACAATCAACCACGAATCTGAGACTGCCTTCGCCAGCCGTGCCGTGGTGGAGCTCTTCGACGAGTCAGCATATGCGCAGATGGCAAACCCGCTCGCGGGATCGGAAGATTTTTCCCGGGTCCTCGAACATGTTCCCGGAGCCTTTATATTCCTGTCAGCGCTGGCACCGGGCGTCGAGGCTTCCGACGCACAATTCAACCATTCACCTTTTGCAGAATTCTCCGATGAGGTTCTGCCTAAGGGCACCGCACTCTACACACATCTGGCCATCAGCAAGCTCGCTGAATTGTCCGCCAACTAACCTCGGACCGGAGAAATCTCATGGAAACGCCTAAACTCGGCGGCGCGGCGTCGACTACTGACCGACCGCATAACCGCAAGGAACTGACAAAGAGCCTCTTCGGCATCGGTGCCGGCAACGCTGTTGAATGGTTCGACTGGGCCATCTACGCCACCTTCGCCCCGTATATCGCCAATAACCTCTTCTCCCCGCAAGACGCGACCAGCGCCTTCCTCGCAACCATGGCCATCTTCGCCGTGGGCTTCGTAGCGCGACCGGTGGGCGGAGTGCTCTTCGGCGTGATCGGTGACCGCATCGGTCGCAAGACCTCGATGACGTTGGCTGTCGGCCTGGCAGCGTTAGGATCGTTGATTATTGCAGTGACCCCGAACTTCGCAGCCGTGGGTGCATTTGCCTCGGTGATGCTCCTGATCGCCAGACTCATCCAAGGCTTGGCCCACGGCGGCGAACTTCCCAGCGCCCAGACCTACCTGGCCGAGATGGCACCGGCACCGAAACGCGGCCTATACGCAACGCTGATCTACTTCTCAGGGACCGCTGGCATCGTCTTTGGCACCTTGCTCGGAGCCATTTTCACCTTGGTCTTAACCACCGAGCAAATGAACGGGTTCGGCTGGCGCATTCCCTTCGCATTGGGAGCTGTTTTCGGACTATACACCCTCGTCATGAGAGCACGTTTGAAGGAAACTGAGCAGTTCACGAAGCACAAGAAGGCCGAGAAGCAAGCTACACAGCCGAAGGCCTCGCTCATCAAAGACTTCATGGCCAACCGAACAAAAGCCTTTCAAGTCATCGGGTTGACAGTCGGCCTCACCGTGGTTTACTATATTTGGTCCGTTGCCACCCCTGCGCATGCAATCGCTAGCCTTGGCATGGAACCATCCGAGGCCCTTTGGGTTGGCGTAGCGGCAAACCTAATCTTCATGGCGGCACTCCCATTCTGGGGTAAACTGTCGGACCGCATTGGTCGGCGTCCGGTATTGATCATTTCGTCTATTGGTGCTGCTGCAATGCAGTTCCCGATGACCTTCGTCGTGCATGGTGAATGGTGGCAACTATTCATCGCCATGTCGGTCATGTTGATCTTCATATCCGCTTCGGCGGCCATCATGCCCGCGGTCTATGCCGAGCTGTTCCCCACATCGGTTCGCACTATCGGTGTTGCCGCGCCATATGCCCTGTGCGTAGCTTTGTTCGGCGGGACAGCGGCATATCTCCAAGCAGCTCTGGATAGCTGGTTCGGTGAATATGGAGGAACGGTCTTCTCGATCTATTCGATTGTGCTGCTGCTGATATCGGCTCTAACGGCATGGGCCATTACTGAATCCCGCGGCAAGGAACTGACGGATTAGCCTGCGTCAAAAGTCCTAGCTGTGCCATCCGGTGCCGAAGCGCTCCTAGGCGCTAGGGCGTGGGGTCTGCTGAAGGTTTGGTTGATACTTCGACCGCATAACCTCGATAAGGTTGCGCTCAAACGAAGGAAGACCCCATGCCCAAGAATGTCTACACCGATGAGTTCAAGCGCGATGCCGTGGCGCTGGTGGAATCAGGGATTCCCCAGAAGCAGGTCTATCAGGATTTGGCGATCTCAGGACAGCGCTGCAGTCCTGGGTGCGCGATACTCGGTTCCATTCCCATGGAATGACACCGTCCACCGACCCGGAAGAACGCAAAGAAATGTCCCAGGCGTTCAAACGAATCCGGGAGCTGGAGATGGAGAACGAGGTGCTGCGCAAAGCAGCAGCGTACCTCTCCCAGCCGCATATCCGCTCCCCAAAATAATGGGCCCGCTCGTCCGTGAATTGATCGCCAGAACAGGCAGGAAACGTGTGCCTGTGGTGGTGACGTGCTTAGGTCCTGGGATTCAGTACCCAGGCGTATTACAAGTGGCTGAAATGTCCCGTCTCGGCGCGGGATGTTGAAGAGCAGGAGCTGACCGCGAAGCTGCGTGAGCTGCACGAAGACGACCCCGAAGGCGGGTACAGGGTACTGGCCGATGACCTAGAGGACCTGGGCTACCAGGTCTCCGAGCGCAGGGTGTGCCGGCTGTGCAACAAGGCGGGAATCAGCTCGGTGACCAGCAAGCGTCGGCGCAAGTGCACCCCGACTGGTCCGCCGGTGCATGATGACCTGGTGCAGCGGAATTTCACCGCCGAGCACTTCAACCAGCTGTGGCTGACCGACATCACGGAGCATCACACCGGTGAGGGCAAGCTATACCTGTGTGCGATCAAGGACGTGTTCAGCAACCGGATCGTGGGCTACTCGATGGACTCGCGGATGAAGGCCCAGCTGGCCGTCAACGCCCTGCAGATGGCGGTGGCGCACCGTGGACACCCACGTGGGGGTGCACAGCGACCGTGGCAGTCAATTCCGTTCCCGGAAATTCACCCAGGCCCTGGAAGCCCACGGGTTGGTCGGGTCGATGGGCCGGGTCGGTGCGGCCGGTGACAATGCGGCCATGGAATCGTTTTTCAGCCTGTTGCAGAAGAACGTGCTGGATCGTCGCTGGTGGACCACCCGCCAGCAACTGCGCCCGGCGATCGTGGGGTGGGTGGAGGGGAAGTATCACCGCAAACGCAAGCAACGCAGGCTGGGGAAACTGACTCCTGTCCAGTTCGAAGCTAGAATGATCGAGCCCGTCGCTCTGGCGGCATAAACCCCGGTGTCAACCAAACCTTCAGCAGACCCCAGCCGGTAGGCGATCTGGACTGGGCCCAGGCGCTTGCGCCAGCGCAGGGACACGATGTTCTTCACCACCGAAGTGGTGGTGCGGTTCGGGCTGGTGCGCGGCCTGCTGGGACGATCGTTCATTCCGTCCTTGCCGTGCTCGCGGTAGCGTTGCTCCCACCGCTTGGCTGTGGTCCAGGCGACCATGAATAGTTTCGCGGCGGCGGCCACGCTCCAGCCGTGCTCGACAATGAGCTGGGCCAGTCGCAAACGTGCTTTAGGGGTCAGCGCTGCGTTAGCGTGGGACATGAGGGCCTCCTGTTTGTGAAGCGGTTACTTAGACAGCTCCACTCCACATCAGGAGGCCTTCGTCATCCCATCAATTCATATCGTGTCGTCGCAGGAATTCAACCAACGTCCCTGGGCAGTACACCTAGGTCTGCCGTTTAGGCTCGGGTATCCAAGAGCATTTCGGATTCAGGCAGCGGCTCCGACAATCTGTGCGGGTCATGTTCGGTGCGCCAGTCCAGGGGGCCCGGGGTTTGGTTGTTATTCAAGGCCAATACCCCGGCCCCGCCGTAGCGGGCGTAGATCGTACCGAGCAGCACGGTGGTGGGGTTTTCCCGGCTCTGCTTTGCCGTTCACTATGGCGCTGGTGCGTGGCCCTGGCAACTGCTGACTCACGGGCTACACATCAGCGCGCTCAACGCGCGCTAAAGAATCTCCTTACGGGAAATCGCAGTGACGCGAGCACGAGGCAGCTTGGCCACTATCAAGTCCTTTCGAACAATCCGTTCACAGGGGAATTTAGGACTTTACACCGCAGTGTTTGGGCCGAGCGGCACTGATCTCCAACGAATCATAAACGCCTCCATGCCAGTTCAGCCCTTCTTTCATCACCAAAGTCAACACATGACACAGCTAATGGAACGCTCAAGCAAAATTTCCATTCTTCAGCCTTGATGTTCACGGTAGCCGTGGAATAGTGCGAGGTAGGGCGGCGCTATGGAGAGTCACGTCGGTGGCCGAGGTGAGCCGCCCCATCTTGTATCCCCGCTCGGCAGCGCGCAGACTCGAGGTGCCGGCCCAAGCGCGGTGGGCCGGGCCAGTGCGGCACCGCCACCCGATACCCGCGCATGATTCGAAAGGAGCCGGCAGATGTCGAAGCACCAGAGGCAGAAGTACCCGCGCCCCGGACGAGGCGAGGGGGCTCCGGGCGGCGCGGATCTGTTCGTCCTGCAGGTGCTTGAGCGCGCCGAGCAGGCCGGGGCGAAGGCCGGGCGCAAAGCGGTGAGGAAGGCCCTGAAGTACGCCGACACCCCTGGCTTCGAGTTGAGTCCAGAGCAGCGGGAGCAGCTTAGGGCGGCCGCCGCACGTGCCGGGGCCGCCGCGGCCCTGCTCGAAGCCCGCAACTTGCTGCACGGGTCCGCGCTCCACGCACCCCACAGTGAAGGGGAGCCCGCCGAGGCGCCGGTCGCCACCGCCCCCGAATCCGACCAGCCCCGTGTGGCGCCGGCGCAGGGCAAGGGCCAGCACGTGCTGGAGATCCGCCGGAGCGAGCAGTTGAGCCCGCAAATGCTCCGGATCATCGCCGGAGCACCACAGCTGGACGGTTTCCAGCCCAACACGAAGGCCGACCAATATGTGAAGGTCTACTTCGCCGACCCCCAGCTGGGCCTTGAACCGCCCTATGACATTAAGGCGCTGCGGCAGCACCTGCCCCGCCACCTGGTGCCCCGCTCCCGCTCCTACACCATCCGGTGGGTGGACCGCGCCGCGCAGGAACTGGCCATCGACTTCGTGCTGCATGATCAACCCGGTTCGGCCGGGGAGTGGGCGCAGGCCGCGCGCCCCGGGGACCGGCTGGTGATCTCGGCGGCCCGCGGCAAGTTCAGCCCGGACCCGGACTCGCGGTACTTCGTCCTCGGCGCCGATGAAACCGCGATCCCAGCGGTGTCCCGCGCCCTTGCCGCCCTGCCCGAGACGGCGCAGGGCGTGGCCCTGCTGGAGGTGGCCGGGCCGCAGGGCGAACTGCAGATCCCCCACCCTGCGGGAGTGGAGCTGCGCTGGCTGCACCGCAATGGACAGCCTCCGGGCACCACCGACCTGCTGGCCGAAGCTTTCCTAAAGCTGCCCACTCCCCCGCCACAGAGCACGGTGATCGCCCACGGCGAGCGCTCTGCCGCCAAGGCGATCTCCCGCATCGTCGCTGGCTGGGGCCTGGACAAGAAGCGGGTGCACGTCTCCTCCTACTGGACGCTACGGACCCGATCGCGTTGAACCGGCCCCGGCCGCTATCTGGGCTGGTTAGCTTCTTCGCGGGGCCAGGACGATGCGGGCAGGCCCAGTCCCAGATGCCCGCGCAGGGTCGAGGAGGAGTACGCGGTGCGGAAAAGTCCCCTGCGCTGCAGTTCGGGGATCACCAGGTCCACGAAATCCTCGATGCCGGCGGGCAGAGTGGGCGGCATCAGGTTGAAGCCGTCCGCCGCCCCGCAGTCCAGCCACTGCTCCATCTCATCGGCAATGGACTGCGGGGTACCGATCATGGTGGCGTGTCCGCCTCCGGCGGCCAGCAGCCCCAGCAGTTCGCGCACCGTGGGCTGGTGCACGGCGATCAGCCGCTGGATCGTGGCATAGCGTCCCTTCGGTCCGGTGAAGCTGTGCAGTGGCGGCAGTTCGGGCACCGGGGCATCCAGGTCCCACCCGGAGGTGTCCTGCTGCACGAAGACGCCCAGCTGCTTAAGCGCGTCACCGGTGGGCAGCAGCTCGTTCAGCCGGCGCTGCTTGGCCCGGGCTTCCTCATGCGTGCGCCCCACGTAGGTCACCAGCCCCGGCATGATCGCCACCGCTTCCGGGTCGCGTCCGGCCGCGGCGATCCGGGAGCGCAGGTCGGTACCGTACTCCAGGGCCATCTGCCGATCGGCAGCCACCGCGTACACGGCCTCGGCATATTTCGCGGCCAGCTCCCGACCCTGCGGGGAGGAGCCGGCCTGGAACAACACCGGGGCCCACTGCGGGCCGCCGGGAACGTTCAGGGGGCCACGCACCGTGAAGTGCTCCCCCACGTGTTCGATGGGCTGCAGAAGTTCCGGGTTGGCGAAGTCCCCGTCCCGGCTGGCCTGTATGGCCTGGGCCGGGAAGGAATCCCACAGTCGGCGCACCACCTGAATGAACTCATCGGCTCGCGCATATCGGGTGTCATGGTCCCCCAGCCCGGGCATCGAATGGTTCTGCGCCTCGGCATCCCACATGCTGGTGACCACGTTGACCCCGGCCCGCCCGCCGGAGAGGTGGTTCAGGCTGGCCAGCATTCTGGCGGCATGGAATGGGGAGTAGAAGCTGGAGGAGACAGTACACACCAAGCCAATGTGCTCGGTGTGCTGGCTCAACGCCGAGAGCAGGGTCAGCGGCTCGTAGAACCAGGTGGGTCCGGCCTTTGCGGCCTGCGGGGAGACGGATTGGCCGTCGGCCAGGAACACCGCGTCCAGCAGCCCGCGCTCTGCGGTCTGCGCCAGCTGCGTGTAGTACCTGGTGTCGCCCAGGCGTTCGGCAGCGGAGTCCGGGTCTCGCCAGGCAGCCTGGTGGTGGCCGGCACCGTAGATGAACAGGTTCAGTTTCAATTGCTTGGGGCTCATCCCTTGACCAGTCCCCCATCCACGATCAGGTTCTGTCCGGTCACGCCGCGGGCCCAGGGGGAGGCGAAGAACAGGACGGCGTCCGCCAGTTCGGCCGGGCTGGTGACCTTGCGCAGCGGTGTGCCGGAGGCGATGAAGTCAAAGACCTCTTCCGGGGTGGCCGCGGAGGCGTCGGTCGTGCGCAGCAGT
Organism: Glutamicibacter sp. BSL13; assembly: GCF_052928425.1. Classification (NCBI taxonomy): domain Bacteria; kingdom Bacillati; phylum Actinomycetota; class Actinomycetes; order Micrococcales; family Micrococcaceae; genus Glutamicibacter; species Glutamicibacter sp. BSL13. The sequence goes on along the minus strand of NZ_JAVGCZ010000013.1, from coordinate 28,572 downwards.
CCGCCCGAGACCATGTTCACGGTGATCCCCTCGGGTCCCAGGTCATCGGCGAAGGTGCGGGTCAGCGACAGCAGTGCCGCCTTGGTGGCCGTGTAGTCGTGGTACGGGACCACCGGATGCTGGAAGAGGTTCGTGCCGATATTGATGATCCGTCCAAAACCGGCTTTGCGCATGTTCGGCAGCACGGCCTGGATTGCGGCGACCGGGGCCAGCACCGACCCGGTGAACTGTTTGCTCAAATCGGCCGCGCTGAGTTCGCCAGCCTTGGGCCGGGCGTCCCCGTTGAAGGAGAAGTCGACCAGCGCGTTGTTGACCAGCGTGGTCAGCGGCTTGCCGAAGTGCTCTTCGGCCTGGCGGACCAGGTTTTTCAGCTGCCCGGCTTCACGCACATCAGCCTGTACGGCCAGGGCCTGTTCGGGGTAGCGGGCAGCCAGATCGTTGGCGGCCTGCCCCGAGGAGTGGTAGTTGAGGACCACGTTCGCTCCGGCGTCCAGGAAGGCGGTGCTGATGGCCGCGCCCAGCCCGCGCGCGGCCCCGGTGACCAACACCTGCTGCTCTGCCAGGGGCAGAGCACTGTTGCTGGTTTCGACGGTGGTGGTTTGTGTATTCATGGTGTTCGAACTCCTTGAATGTGGGTCAAGGCGAACGGAACCCGGTGTGGATACGCCGCAGCCACTCAAAGGTGCGGGGCATCGTGGAATCCAGGACATTCCCTTCGCCAGTACTAACTGGTGCAGGTTCGACGGGTGTTTTCTCAGCCGCTGCGGCGGCACCCCGTGTCACTAAGCCCATTCCTACCACATCCAGCGACCAGGCGCCGACTTGGAGACTTTTTGACCCGGACAATGCCAAGGCCGCGCCGTTGCCGTTACGAAAACGGACGGGACCGGACTCCTTGTCGCTTTGCCGGAACCGGCCTACGGTGAGGATATGGACACGGTAAATGACAAGGGCAAGGACCCCTACGCACCAGAAAACATCGACACCGGCGAAGTGTCACCCGAGCAGCTGAAGAAGTGGCGTGATGAGGGCGGGGCATCGCACACCCGTCCGGGCCAGGACGAGGATCCGGGAACCGCGACCAACTAGCGCGGTCTGCGTCACGGACACCACATAAAGGTGCCCCGGCGGTTCGGGCGATAGTGTCGCCCCGAAGCGATAAGGTGCTGGCTGTACACCACAGGCAGCACCTTATTTTTGGTGCGCCCACTGCATCGAAGGGAACCTTCTACCGCATGCGCAGCCCGCGTCGTTTCATCACCCTGGCCCTCTTGCTTGGCTCACTGTCACTGACCTCATGCTCGGCCGGGACGCTCAGCGATTTCAACCCCGACGCCGCTCCAGGGCAAACGCAGTCACAAGCCCCCTCCACCGGCGGCCCCATCACCGAAGAGCAAAGCCTTGAGTTCGCAGAATCGCTGGCGTTGCTTGAGGAAATCGACGTCAAGGGCCGCGCCCCGAAGACCGGGTACTCGCGCGAGGAATTCAGCAAGGGCTGGAAGGACCCCGACCGCAACGGGTGCGACGCGCGCAATGACATTCTCGCCCGGGACCTGAAGGACGTGGAATACCGGGAGGGACGCATTGAATGCGTGGTGCTCAGCGGCGTACTTGATGACCCCTACACCGGCAAGAGCATCTCCTTTGTGCGCGGGCAGGGAACCAGCAGCGCGGTGCAGATCGACCATGTGGTGGCGCTTTCGGATGCCTGGCAGAAGGGCGCCCAGCAGTGGGACGCCGAAACCCGCCTGAACTTTGCCAACGACCCGCTGAACCTGATGGCTGTGGATGGCCCGACCAATGCATCCAAGGGCGACAAGGACGCGGCAACGTGGCTGCCGCCCAACCGCTCCTTCCGGTGCAGCTACGTTTCCCGTCAGACGCAGGTGAAGGCGAAATATGACGCGTGGATGACAAAGGCCGAACAGGCGGCCATTGAGAAGATCCTGCGCAGCTGCCTCTAACCGCGCACACCCCCGGCTCACGGCGGTGAACCGGTTTTTCCTAGGTTTACCCTGCTCCCCGAGGCGCCGCTTCATCCCACTGCGGTAGGTGAGCAGGCACATCTAGTCCTTTCGGAGGATTCCTTCGGACAACCATTTGTGCAATTATTGTAATTACAGTCATTGGTTTTTCACGGGACAGCGTGGTCTACGGAACAAGGGATGCGTGATGCGGAGATGAAGATGCGGCTTCTGGGGGTTGCGCTTTTGGTGTGCGGTGCCGCGGTCTTCATCTTTGCCCTCAACGTCCAGCATCGTGAGTTGGCCTACGGCCTGCTTACCGGGGCATACCTGCTCTTCGTGCTGGCCGTATGCACGCTGGTCGGACGAATCGTGGGAGCCTCGCGGGTGGGGCCACCCAGCGGCGAATGATCCGCATGCCCCCGTTGCGGATCTGCACCGAAGCCGGCCACGATCACACGGTGAACGTGAAAGATCTGCTTGATAGTCAAACTATGGCGCGGATTTCGCGATGAGAGCCGCCCAGGCCGACCCGCTGCGGGAGGGCCGTGTGAAGCGAGGCCACGTGAACGGCCCCCGACATCAACCCCACACTTCATCAAAAAGTATCGACAGGTTCACTCCCGTGGGATAAACATGTGACGATCACTTGTTTACCTCTAGGGGATTTTCCATGTCTACCTCCAGACGCCTGCCCAGGGTCGGTTTCACTGCCCTGGCGTCCTTTTCGCTCATTGCCTCCGGCGCCGTTGGCGCGCAGGCAGCGCCCACCGAGCCAAGTCCGGCCAAGGAAGTAGAGCTCAACCTGCTGAGCATCAATGACTTCCACGGACGCATCCAGGCCGAGGGCGAATCTGCCGGAGCTGCAGTACTGGCCGGAGCGGTCGCAAAATATCGGCAGGAGAATGCGAATACCCTCTTTGTCTCGGCCGGCGACAACATCGGTGCCTCCACGTTCGCCTCCGCTTCACAGCAGGATGCGCCCACGATTGACGCGCTCGGCGCCGCCGGGTTGGACCTGTCGGTGGTGGGCAACCACGAATTCGATCGCGGCTTCCAGGACCTGCAGGAGCGTGTAATCCCCCGCTACGGCACGAAGTCCGAAGCCGAAGGAGCCGAGGGGGCGGACTATGCCCTCGGCGCGAACGTATACGAGAAGGGCACCAGCAAGCCGGCCCTCAGGGAGTACACAATCCGCGAAGTAGACGGTGTATCGGTCGGGTTCATCGGCACGGTCACCGCGGACACGGCCACGCTGGTTAGCCCCAGCGGGATCAGCGACCTCACCTTCGGCGACCAGCTCGAGGCCGCCAACCGGGTGGCAGAGAAGCTGAGCGACGGCGACAAGAAGAACGGTGAAGCCGACGTGCTGGTGCTGCTGACCCACGACGGATCCGAAAGCACGGCCTGTGACACGATTGCCAAGGAATCAACGGATTATGGGCAGCTGATCCGCAATGCCGATGAGCACATCGACGCCATCATTTCCGGACACACCCATAAGCCCTACCACTGCTCAGTGCCAATCGCGGGCACTGACCAAACCCGGCCGGTGATCCAGGCGCATCAGTACGGCACCACCCTGGGCGAAATCTCCCTGAGCATTGATGCCAGCGACGGCACGGTCACGCAGTCGGACACCAAGCTTGTCCCCTTGGCTGCCGAAGGCAGCTCGGCTTTCAAGCCAAACGCTGCCGTCACAGAGATTGTTGACAAGGCCGTTGCCGAATCCGAAGAAGTAGGCCAGCAGGAAATCGGCGCCATCAGCGCCGACATCCTGCGCGGCGGCGAACCGGCAGGTGATGACCGCGGCGTGGAATCCACCCTGGGTAACACCATCGCCGATGTCCACTTGTGGGCGACCTCCAACGAGGACTTCGGCGGGGCCCCGGCACAAATCGCCTTCATGAACCCCGGTGGTCTGCGCGCTGATCTGCTGTACGGCCAAAACGGCATCGTCACCTACAAGGCCGCCGCGGACGTACAGCCCTTCGCCAACACGCTGATCACCATGGACATGACCGGCGCCCAGCTGTATGAAGTGCTCGAACAGCAATGGCAGCCGGAAGGAGCTTCCCGTGAAAAGCTGCACCTGGGGATCTCCGAAGGACTGAGCTACACCTACGTGGAGGACGCGGCCCGCGGTGAGCACATCACGTCGGTGAGTTTCAACGGAAAGCCCGTCGCCGAGTCTGACACGTTTCGGGTCGCCGCCAACGCGTTCCTGGCCTCCGGCGGGGATAACTTCACGGCCTTCGCCGAAGCCAAGGACCATGCCGACAGCGGCCAGGTGGACCTGGACGCCACGGTGAACTACTTCAAGTCCCACGACGTCGTGGATCCAGCGCCGCTGGGCCGCGCCGTGCAGGCGGGCACCGAATGGGCCACCGTGAGCCTCTCCTCGCCCACCCTCGCTCCTGGCGCCACCCTGGAGGTGGCGGTTTCCGATTTGGAGCCCGGGGCGAAGATCTCGGCCAGCGCCTTCGACGGGGAGGTTGAAGTTCAGGACATCGCCGCGGCCGATGGCGCCGGCTCCACCTCCTTCCAGCTGACCGCCCCTCAAAAGCTGAAGGAAGGCCAGTACCAGTTGGTGATCTCGCAGGTGGGCCGGGAGGACATTTCCGTGCCGCTCACGGTAGCTGTCGAGGCACCCACCACGCCGAGCACGGAACCCAGCCCGCAGCCGAGCGCCTCGCCCACGGCGTCCCCGTCGGCGTCGCCGTCGCCGACCCAGTCAACCCAAAGCCCCGCGCCGCCACGCCCGGACGCTTCCCAGTCACCGGCACCCGATCATCAGGATCTGGCCGACACGGGCTTCGCGTACTCGAGCATCGGCATCGTTGCCGCGGTCATCCTGGTCGTTGGGCTGCTCATGGTGCTGCTGCGTCGCCGGGGCAACACCCACTAGAGGCCGAGAGCCCAGGGAGACAAGGTGAAGATTAACGTCAAAAGCACCGCCAGCGGCGGTGCTTTTGACGTGTCGACGCCCTGACCCCGGCCGGGGAAGCGGGGTCGCTCAGCGGCAGAAACTAGTCGATCTTCAGCTCGCCCATTTCGTCCCAGCCCTGACCATCGACCTTGCGGGAAATGATCTTCGGGGTGGACACCAGGGCCGGACGCATGGCTTCCAGACCTGCGGCGAAGTGCGGGCCATTGACGTGGGTGGCGGCCGCTTCGTCGTCACGGAACCCCTCAACCAGCACAAACTCGTTCGGGTCTTCGACGCTGGTGGACCAGTCGAAGAACAAGTTGCCCTCCTCGGCGCGGGTGGTGCGGGTGAACTCGGCGACGCGGTCCATGAAGCTGTCGGTGAATTCGGGCTTTACCTGAAACTTAACAACGATGAAGTACATGCCACCAGTCTAGTTAGCCGCCGCCGGTGTGTCTCTTGATTTGGATGGCGCTCCGGTCACGTGCCGGCATTGCCTCGATCACCAGGTCATAGGAATCCTCGACCAGTTCGCGCATCACCTGCGGGTCCAGTCCCACGCGCACTGAGTTCCAGTGTCTTTTGTTCATGTGGTAGGCGCCGGTGATCTGTTCGTGCTCGTCTCGCAGCCGTTCGGCGATGGTCGGTTCACACTTCAGGTTCAGCAGCAGTTCGCCCAGATGCACCATCAGCAGGGCAAACATCTTGCCCTTGGCGCGGTCCCGTCCGGCAACCTTGAACACGGTGCTGTGTTCCCCAAAGGGGAAGTCTTCGTAGGCTCCGGGCATGGACAGGCACAGGGTCCGCCACACTTCGTGGTGTTCCTCCAGCGCGCTCATTTCCACCGTCCCGGATCTCCGCCGCGTCCGGTTCCCACGGTAGCAGTCGCCGTCCGGGGCAGGGACTGGGGTGGGCTCCTTCGCAGCACTGGCGCTAGAGAAGCGGATATTCGATCTTCGGGCAAGTGTCCATGACCACCTCGAGCCCGGCGTCCTTGGCGCGCTGCGCGGCGGCTTCGTCGACAACGCCCAGCTGCAGCCAGACGGCGCTGGCGCCGACCTCGATGGCCTGGTCCACGATGTCCCCGACCTTCGCCGAGTTCACGAAGCAGTCCACAACGTCGATGTGCCCGGGGATCTGGTCCAGACGCTCATAGCCGGTTTCCCCCATGACGGTTTCCCCGCTCAGGGATACCGGCAGGATCTGCATTCCCAGCTGTTCCTTCAGGTAGCGGGCAATGGAGGGGGCCACCCGCCGCGGGTTGTTCGTCAATCCCACCACGGCCCAGCGGGCGGGGGTGGTCAGCAGCCGGCGGATAACCTCTGGATCATTGACATGTTTGGCGTTCATGCCGTCACCCTACCCCGGGTGCGGGCAGGGGAAAACCACCGCTGCGAACTTGCAGCGGTGGTTCAGGTGCGGGTAGCGGCCCGGCCTCCCCCAGCCATCCAAGGGGCCGCTACCCGGGTCTTGTGTCCGGCTACGGGACCAGGTTCTGCTCCGGTTGGCCGCTGACGGCGCTGGAGTGCGTGAATGCCCCGCGGTACGCGGCGGCCGGGTGGTTTGACGGCAGCCGGTCCCCGCGCCCGAACACCTTGTGGCGCAGGCTTCCCGGGGTGTACTGGGTTTGCGCCAGTCCGCGGCGACGCAGTTCGGGCAGCAGCCCGTCAATGAAGTTGTCGTAGGAGCCGGGCAGCACGTGGTTCATGATGTTCAGCCCGTCGATGCCCGCGTCCTGCCACCGCTCCAGCTGGTCGGCGATCTGTTCCGGGGTTCCCACCAGCTGCTGGGCCTTGGCCCGGTAGTGGGCCAGATCCCGCAGCGTCGGGTTGCCGCCGGGGGTGGAGGCCAGCACCGCCTCGAGCACCCCCTGGGCGCCTTCGGTCTGCACCCGGCCCAGCGGGGTGTCCAGATCCAGTCCGCCCAGGTCGATTCCCAGCCCGCCGCCGATGTGCGCGATGATCGCGTGCGGGTCCAGGTACTGGTCGTATTCGGCTTCCAGCGCCTTGGCCTCCGCCTCGGTGGAGCCCACCACGAAGGAAAGCCCGGCGAACACCTTCAGGTCCTGGCGGCGGCGCCCGGCCGCCTGCAGGTTCGTCTCCAGCTGGGCGACCTTCTTGGCCACGTACTGCGGGTGCGGAGCGAACAGGAAGGTCGCCTCGGCGTGGGTCGCGGCGAACTGGGAGCCGCGCGGGGAGGAACCGGCCTGGAAGAGGAAGGGGGTGCGCTGGGTGCTGGGCACGGCCAGGTGCGGCCCGTCGATGGAGTAGATCTGGCCGCGGTGGTTGATCTTGCTGACCTTGTCCGGATCCGCGTAGATCCCGTTGGCCTTGTCCGCCAGCACCGCGTCGTCCGCCCAGGAGCCTTCCCACAGCTTGTAGGCGGCCTCCACGTATTCCTCCGCCCAGCTGTAGCGGTCATCGTGGGCGACCAGGGAGGCTCCCCCGAAGTTGCGGTGCGCGTTTTCCAGGACGCTGGTGACAATGTTCCAGGCGACCCGGCCGTTGGAGAGGTGGTCCAGGGTGGAGAGCTGGCGGGCGAACTGGAAGGGGTGGGCCTGGATGACCGAGCTGGTCATGGCCAGCCCGATCTGCCCGGTGCCGGCGGCCAGCGCGGAGAGCAGCACCAGTGGATCGTGGCTGGGCACCTGCAGACCCTTGCGCACATGGGAGGCCCAGCCGCCCTCGTGGTCCCCATAGAGGCCCACCACGTCGGCGAAGAACATGGCGTCGAACTTCGCGTCCTCCAGTTTGCGGGCCAGGTCCACCCAGGGCGCCAGTTCGTGGAAGCGGTACTGCTGGGCCTGCGGGTGGCGCCACATGCCGCCCAGGATGTGGCTGGAGGTGTTCATCAAGAAGGCGGACAGCAGCAGGCGCGGTCGCTGGTCAAAGGTTCCCATTTACTTCTTTCCCTTCGCTTCGCCAATGGAGTTCAACCCGGTGGGGATGGTGCCGTTGATGAAGTAGTCCCCCACGGAGCGGGCCTTGAACGCGACCGGGTTGTGGGTGGCCACGGTGCGCGCGTTGCGCCAGTAGCGGTCCAGTGACTTGCTGGTGGACACCGCGGAGGCGCCGGTGACGTCGAACAGCTCGCTGGTGGCATCCAGCACCAGCTTCGGGGTGGCCACGTGGGCCTGCTGCACCGCCAGTTCGGCGCGCAGGTAGGCCTGCTGCTCGTCCAGCCCCAGCGCCGCATCGTGGGCGGCATCCAGTTCCCGGGCGGCGGTGATGACAATCGACTCGGCGGCAAACACATTGGCGGCCAGGCGCCCCACCAGTTCCTGGATCTGTGCGTCATCGCGGAACAGCGCCCCGGAACCGGTGTTGAAGGTGCGGGTGCGCGCGGCCACCAGCCCGGCCGCCTCGCCACGGGCCGCCTTGCCGATGCCCACCAGCACGGCCAGCAGGCACAGCTGGAAGAACGCCGGTTCCAGGGTGGAGGCGACCTTGCGCTGGATGATGTTCTGCTCCTGCACCGGGACATCCTCAAAGATGGCGGTGCCGGTGCCGGTCAGCGGCTGGCCGAAGCCGTCCCAGTCATCCAGGATCCGCACGCCCGGCGCGGTGCGTTCCACGACCGCGTACTGCCGCCCCTCCACGCCGTCCGTGGAGGCCATCACCACCACCCAGTCGGCGAAGATGGAGCCGGTGGTGTAGTACTTTTCCCCGCGCAGCACCCACCCCGCCCCGGTGTTGATCAGCTTGGTGTTCGTGGCGCCCAGAGCGTTGCCGCCGCGTTCGGTGGCGGCGTTGCCGAAGATTTCGCCGGCCAGCACCCGCGGGAACCAGCGGTCCTGGAACTCGGCGGGCTGCAGCGCGATGGTCTCCACGAAGGAGAAGTGGCTGCGCAGCAGGTGGGCCACGTTGGAGTCGGCGGCCGCCAATTCGATCAGCAGCCGGAACAGGTCGGTGTGGCTCACCGGCGTTCCGCCGTGGCTGGCCGGGACCCGCAGCGCCGTGAAGCCGGCGTCCTTGAGCCACGCCACCTGCTGGTAGGGCAGTTCACGGTGTTGTTCGCGCTCCCGGGCGCCCTGGGCGATGCGGGTGAAGACCGGGCGAAAGCGTTCCAGCAGGCGTTGGTAGACCGCTTCGTCGCTGGTGGCCTGGATGGCGTGGGTGCTCATGCTCCTCTTTTCGTGACGGGGGAAGTTCGTCGTTCGTCGGTGGCCGGGCGCTTCCCGGCCGGGCTCGGGTTCAGCCGGCGGCAGGGCACAGTTCACGCAGAACCTGCCCGGGGTTCGCCGCCAGCAGGGTGCGGGTGTAGGGGTGGGCCGGTTCGGTGAACACCTGGTGCACGCTGCCGCTCTCCACCAGCTCCCCGCGCCGCATGACCCCCACATGGTGGCTGATGCGTTCCACCACATGCAGGTCGTGGGAAATGAACAGGTAGGTCAGCCCGTGCTCGCGTTGCAGGGACTGGAGCAAGGCCAGGATCTGCTCCTGGGTGAGCACATCCAGTGCGCTCAGCGCCTCGTCCAGCACCAGGATCTCGGCCCCGGACGCCAGCGCCCGGGCGATCGCCACCCGCTGGCGCTGTCCGCCGGAGAGCTGGGGCGGGCGGGCCGCGGCCAGGGAAGGGGCCAGGTTGACCTGCTCCATGAGCTCGGCCACCCGCCCGGAACGCCAGCGCGGGTCCCCCAGCCGGTAGTTCAGCAACGGCTCGGCAATGATCGATGCGATGCGCTGGCGCGGGTCCAACGCCGAGTCCGGGTTCTGGTAGACCAGCTGGGCCTGGCGCCACAGCTGGTGCCGGCGCCGGCCGTGGGCCGCACCCACCCGCTGCCCGTTGACCCGGATCTGCCCGGACTGCGGATCCAGCAGGCCCATGATCAGCTTGGCGGTCGTGGACTTGCCCGAACCCGATTCCCCGACCAGGGAGAACGTGGTGCCGCGCGGGACCTGGAAGCTGACCTGGTGCACCGCACGGTGGGCGGTGGCGCCGCGGCCGAAGGTCCTGGACACCTCCTGCACGTCGATCGCGATGTCGGCGTGCGCGACCGGTTGGGGCCGTTGCCGGCTGCCGGTGGCCTGGGCCAGCAGCGCCCGGGTGTAGGGTTCGGTGCTTTCGGTGATCAGCGAACGCACGCTGCGGTCCTCCAGGATCCGCCCCGAATTCATCACCAGCACCCGGTCGGCGATGTCCGTGGCGACCGCCAGGTCGTGGGTCACGAACAGGACCGTGGTGCCCTTTTGCCGGGCCAGGGAGACGAATACCTCCAGCACGGTGCGCTGCACCGTGACGTCCAGGGCGCTGGTCGGCTCATCGGCGATCAGCAGCTGCGGGTCCAGCGCGAAGGCGATCGCGATCAGCACCCGCTGCTTCAGTCCGCCGGACAGCTCGTGCGGGTACTGGCCCAGCCGGTATTCCGGGCGGTCAACGCCCACGCTTGCCAGCAGTTCGACGGCCCGGGACCGCCACTGGGCCTTGGGCACCGAACGCTGCGGGTGCAGCCGGAACACCTCGATCAGCTGGGAGCCGATGGTCTTCACCGGGTCCAGGCTGGAGCCCGGATCCTGGGGCACCAGCCCGATGCCGGCCCCGCGGATGGCCCGCCAGCGGCGCACATCCAGGTTCGTCACCTCGGTGCCGCCAAAGCGGATGGACCCCTCGACGCGGGTGCCGGCCGGCAGCAGCCCGATCAGCGCCTTGGTCAGGGTCGACTTGCCGGACCCGGATTCCCCGACAACGGCGAGGATCTGCCCCGAGGGGATGTGCAGGTCCAGCCCGTTGGCGGCCACCGTCCCGCCGGGGTAGCGTACCGTGAGGTCCTCGATGCGCACCACCGGTGCGGCGGGGGTGTTCTTGGTGTTCATTTCCATGTCCACTGTCCTTGTCCTAGAAGCGGAAGGCGCGGTTGATGCTGCGCCCCAGGGCGGCGGTGAGCATGACGGCCGTGACGATCACCAGGCCCGGCAGGGTGGTCAGCCACCAGGCCACCGACAGGTACTGGCGTCCCTCGGAAATCAGCAGCCCCCATTCGGGGGTGGGCGGCGGGGCGCCGAAGCCCAGGAAGCCCAGTCCCGAGATGGCCAGGATCGCCGCCCCCAAATCCACGGCGAGCAGGGCCAGCACCGGTCCGATCACGTGCGGCAGGATGTGCCGGCGCAGCACGGTGAAGTAGCCGCCGCCGCTCATCAGTGCCGCCTGCACGAAGTCGTGGGAGCGCACCCGCAGCACCTCGGTGCGCACCAGCCGGGCGAACGCGGCAATCGAGGCGATCCCCACCCCCAGGCCCAGGGACAGCGGCCCGGGCTCGGTGGCGGTGACCAGGATCAGCGCGATCAGGAACGCGGGCACCGCCAGCAGCACGTCCACCAGGCGCATGGCCACGGCGTCCGCCGCCCTTCCGGCGGTGCCGGCCAGCAGGCCCAGCACGCTGCCGAGCACCGAACCGATCAAGCATGCCAGTCCCGCGGTCATCAGGGTTTGCCCGGTGCCGTGCACCACCCGGGAGTACACGTCGCGGCCCAGGTGGTCGGTGCCAAAGGGGTGGGCGGGGCTGGGGGCGCTCAACTTCTGCGCCGGGATCCCGGTGATCGGGTCCGCTGCGCTGAACGCGCCGGGCACCAGCGCCCAGGCCAGCAGCAGGCCCAGCGGCAGCAGCATCCACCAGCGTCCCAGCCAGCGGCGCACCGGGCGGCCCGGTGTTGGCGCCGCGGTGGTTGGTGCCGGCTCCGGGAGCGGCAGCCCGGCCGGGGTGGTGTTCTGTTCGGTCAGTACGCTCATGATCCCTTGTCCCTTCAGGCGGCCAGGGCCCGTGCCGAGCCGGCGTGGGCGGTAATGATTCGTGGGTCCAGCTGCGGGTGGATGAGGTCCACCAGCAGGTTCACCACGGTGAAGGTGGCGGCGGTGAGCAGCACCAGCCCCTGCACCAGGGGAATGTCCTGGACGGTGACCGCCTGCAGCACCAGCTGCCCCAGTCCGGCGCGGGCGAACACGGTCTCGGTGATCACCGAGCCGGCCAGCAGGGTGCCGATGGTGATCCCGGCAATCGACAGCGCGGCCGGGGCGGCGTTCTTCAGCGTGTGGCGGTAGAAGATCCAGGACTCCCCGGCCCCCTTGGCGCGCAGCACGTCCACGAACGGCTGGGCCGAGACCTGCTGAACGCTCTTGAGCAGCACCTGGGCGATCGGTGCGCTCAGGTGCAGGGCCAGCACCAGGATCGGCACCAGCAGCGACAGCGCCGAACCGTCCGGGAACAGGGACATCACCCCCAGCTGCACGGCCAGCAGCTGCAGCAGCACCAGGCCCAGCCAGAACACCGGGATTGAAATGAACAGCGGCGGCAGGTTCAACAGCGCCCGGCGCAGCCGCTCACCACGGGCCAGGGTGGCCGCGGCCACCAGGGCCACCGCCAGCAGGACGGCCAGCACGAAGGCGCTGCCGGCCAGGACCAGCGTGGATCCGATGACCTCCCCGATCCGGGCGGCCACCGGCGCCCCGGAGGACAGCGAGTAGCCCAGGTCTCCGCGCAGCAGCGCGCCCAGCTGTCCCAGGTATTGGGTGATCAGCGGTTGGTCATAGCCGTAGTGGGCCTTCAGCTGTGCGATGGTGGCCGGGTCCGCGGCGGCGTCGGTGGACAGGAAGATGGTCACCGGGTCGTTCGGCAGGGCCTGCACCGCCAGGAAAACCGCGGTGTAGGCCAGCCAGATGACCAGCAGGGCCTGGCCAACGCGCTTGGCAATGTATCCACCCATGCTTCCCTCCCCTACTTGCCGCTCTTCCAGGCGCCCTGGAAGATCGGGGCAGTGCCGGAGGTGAAGTCGACGTGGGTGCCCGAATGCGCGCCGTAGACCTGGACCTCATCCCACAGCACCAGGGTCAGGGCCTTGTCCAGCACCAGGGCACGCTGTTCCTCACCGATCAGCTTCAGGTGCTCCTGCTCGGTGGTGGCCGCCTGTTCCCGGGTGAACAGTTCGTTCAACTCTTCGTCCGCGTTCAGCGTCTGGGTGTTGTTCGCCGGCCCGAAGACCGGCCCCAGCCCGCCGTAGGCGAACTGCCGGGTGCCGAAGAATTCGACCTTGTCATCGACCAGGGCACTGGTCAGGAACGTGTTGTCCGCTGCCCGGTTCACCAGTTTGACCCCGATCTCGCGCCACTGCTGCTCAATAAGTTCGAAGGCCGGCTTGATGACCACCGAGTTGTTCGAGGAGGCGACGGTGACCTCCAGCTTCTTCCCGTCCTTCTGCCGGATCCCATCCGGTCCCGGAACCCAGCCGGCCTCATCCAGCAGCTCCTTGGAGCGCGCCGGGTCGTAGGCCAATTCCGCGGAGAAGTCCACGAAGCCCGGGGCCTTGTGGTTCAGAATCGATGCGGAAATCACATAGCTGTCCGAAAGCACGGTGTCCTTCAGCGCCTGGCGGTCGATGCCCACCTGCAGCGCCTGGCGGACCTTGGCGTCGGTCAGCTGCCCGGAGCCAATGCGCACCGAGGCGTTGTTGGTGGTCAAGTCCACGCCCTGCGCGGCGAACACCTGGCCGCCGCCGGATTTCAGCACCTGCTCATCCACCGGCTGCAATCCCCGCACCAGGTCCACCTGCCCGGACTGGGCGGCCCCGGCACGGTGCGCAACCTCCGGCAGGTACTTGATGACCAGCTCATCCAGGTAGGGAGCCCCCGGGTTCTGTGCACCCTGCGGAGCCCAGGCGTAGTCGTCGCGGGCGCTGAACACCACCTCCTCATCGGGCTTTTCCGAGGCGAAGACGAACGGTCCGGAACCCACGATCTTGGAGATCGCCGACTGCCCGGCGTTGTCCAGCTTCAGCGTTTCGGGGGCCACCAGCCCGGCGGTCACCGAGGAGGTGGCGCGCAGGAAGTTGGCGTCCGGGCGCTTCAGGGTGACCTGGACCTTATTCCCGTCGAGCACCTTGGAGGACTTGTACGCCGAGAAATCCACGTTCGGCTGGATCTGCGCATCCTTGATGCCCAGTCCCAGCGCGTCCAGGTTCGCCTTGACGGCCTTGGCATCCAGTGCGGTGCCGTTGGAAAACGTCACCCCGTCACGAATGGTGAACGTGTACTGGGTCTTGGCCTCGTTGGAGGTGAAGCCGCTGGCGATCCACCCCACCAGCTTGCCCTGCTCGGCGTCAAAATAGGTCAGCCGGTCCAGCACCGAGTTCAGCACGTTGGCCTTCTCGTAGAACCGGGCAGCCTGGGTCTGCCAGTTGTCGATGGGGGTGACCTCGGCGTAGGTCAGGGTTCCACCCTGCACCGGGTCGCCGGCTGGCTGTGCCGACTCGGTGTTCGGGCTTGCCGCGCCGCTGCCGCCGCATGCGGTCAACGACAGCCCCAGGGCCGCAAGCAGTGCGGTGGCTTTCAGCGCCAAACGTGGTGGCCGCATAATCCGTGTTCCTCTCGGTTTAGCCCGAGGAGCACGCTGAATTCAGGTCCCTCCCGCGAAGGGAGGCAAAACAGGCAGACATCCGCCCGTGTTCGGGGACCGTTGCGAAATCTAGCAATCTCCATCGGTCCTGGCCTTAGCACCGCTCCCCGTCGGGGTGGTTGCTGCGACGTCAACGAGCCAGGTCTCTCAGTCGCTCTGGATGGTGTTGTTCCGGTGGGTGTTCCGGGTGATTTCAGTGTGCGGCGGGGACATTCATGTGACCAACCATGACGAAACATCGACGTCACATCGCCACCGAGGAGGCGACAAAGGCTCGGCAGCACCGTAACAATGGGGTCACACGCGCCGGTAAGTCATTGTGTGAAGGCGAAAACCGCAGATCCTTGACAATTCCTCCGGCAGGGTGGCGCCGGTGCCACCGCGCCCGCTGTAGTGGGTGGCGCGGGTTTTACACGCCTCCGCGGACCGGGGGCAGCACTGTGCAGCAGCCGCAGGGCCGGGCCGGCTTGGCCTTGTCCCGCAGTTGGAGCCCTGTGAAACCCTGTACAGATTCCTCATCCACGAGCCGGCCGATCCACCGGCGCGGAAAAACCGCTGGGCGCTACGCCCTGCCGGGGCCCATAGGCCAGGCGACAACGAAACGCTCAAGCACGACCCGGAAACCCGGCTGCGACGTCAGGGTCGGATCCCATTGGTGTCCAGCAACCCGCTGGGTGCGACGCCAGTACTTCTCATGCTCGCGGCGCCAGCTGGCCAACGAGCGGTCATCCTCCCCTTCAGCAAAGGCGAAATCGGCGTCCACGTGGTCAAAGGCCGCCAAGGTGACCTCGGTGGTCTGCAGGATGAGACGCGCCGTACCGGTGGAATCGCAGGCTAGCCAATAGGCGCCTGCCTCCGGCAACGGTTCACCGCTTGCCGTGTACTCGTTCTCCAGGCTCGAGGTTGCGCGCTTATCCCCGTCGGAAACTGCGCGCAGCAACGCATCGGCCAATGCGGGACTGTCCCCGAAGTAGTCAACGACAGGCAACACCTCGGGTCGCAGGCCCCCGCCCCCTGCCCAAAGCACATAGTCGCCCCACAATTGTCTTGCCCGCGCGAGGTCGACTGGCGGGAGCCGGGAGGCCGAGGAATCCATGGCCCAAGCCTAGTGCTTTCCGCCATGGGCCGGCGCTGCACAGGGGCCTTTCATTGCCTCTGCCCGGAACCAAGGTTGCGCGCAAAAATCGGCGGGAAAGGCATACGGTGCTTCGTGCACAGAAACCGCCGGCTCCTCTCCGAAGGACGGCCCCGCCCCGGAGGCGCTGCGCCGAAAGCCGGTTCCTCAGGACAACCACAACTTTTCTAATGTGATGCGTGTCACTTCCACTGGATGTGGTGCACTACGCCTAGCTTGAGGGGGTCAGAACCCATCAACCCCCCAAGGAGCGGGTAGCTGTGCACCCACGATCACTTCGCGCCCCAGCCTGCGCGATCAGCCTGGCGTTAGGCTTGACCGCGCTCAGTCTAGCGCCGGCCCAGGCAGAACCACGCCAAACCGAAAAGCAGGCCACCGCCACCGGTTACGGTGGCGCCGTGGCCACCGTCGACCCGGAGGCCACCTCCGCGGCGATTTCCGTGTTGCGCCGCGGCGGCAACGCCGTGGACGCGGCGGTGGCCGCCGCCGCGACACTGGGAGTCGCCGAACCCTACAGCGCCGGCATTGGCGGCGGAGGCTACTTCATGTACTACGACGCCGAAACCCGGAAGATCAGCACGCTGGACGGTCGGGAAACCGCCCCGGCCGCTATGCCCCACGACGCCTTCATTGATCCGCAGACCGGCAGCCCCTACCCCTTCACCCCGGAGCTGGTGACCAGCGGGGTGTCCGTGGGCGTGCCCGGCACGCTGGCCACCTGGGATGAGGCCCTGGACCGCTGGGGAACGATGAGCCTGGGCAAGGCCCTGCAGCCGGCCATCAAGACGGCCACGCGCGGCTTCGTCGTGGATGAGACGTTCCGCGAGCAAACCCTGGATAACAAGGAGCGGTTCGAGGCCTTCGAGTCCACCCGGAAGCTGTACCTTCCCCGGGGGGCTGCCCCCAAGGTGGGCAGCGTGTTCAAGAACCCCGATTTGGCCAAGACCTACCGCATGATTGCGCGCCGGGGCATCAACTCGTTCTACCGCGGTGAGCTCGCCGAGCAGATCGCCGCGACCGTGCAGGCCCCGCCGGTGGTGCCGGGAACCGAGCTGCCCGTGCCAGCCGGCCACATGACCGCCGCGGACCTGGCACGCTACAAGGTCGTGAAGCAGAAGCCGACCAGGGTGAACTATCGCGGCCTGGACGTCTACGGGATGGCCCCCTCCAGCAGTGGGGGCACCACGGTCGGCGAGGCCCTGAACATCCTGAACCGGTTCCAGCTTTCCACGATGCCGCGACCCGACGCGCTGCACCACTACCTGGAGGCCAGCGCCCTGGCGTTTGCCGACCGCGGCAAATACGTCGGGGATCCGGCATCCGTCGATGTGCCCACCCGCCAGCTGACCGACCGGCTCTTCGGGGCCGAACGGGCCTGCGCCCTGGATCCGCAGCGCGCCTCCGTGAAACCGGTAGCGCCGGGCGATGCCGCCAACTACGACGGGCGCTGCCCCACCGAAGCCGGTGTGGTGGCGCAGGAGAAGGACACGGAGAATATCTCGACCACGCACCTGTCGGTGGCCGACCGGTGGGGCAACGTCGTGTCCTACACGCTGACCATTGAACAGACCGGCGGTTCGGGCATCGTGGTGCCGGGCCGCGGGTTCCTGCTCAACAACGAGCTGACCGACTTCTCCACCGTCTACGATCCGGCCGCCCCGAACCGCATCGAGCCGGGCAAGCGGCCGCGCTCCTCCATGGCGCCGACCATTGTGCTCAAGGACCGCAAGCCGATGCTGGCGGTTGGCTCCCCGGGCGGCTCGACGATCATCACCACGGTGCTGCAGACCCTGGTCAACCGCGTGGATCTGGGCATGGAGATTTCCGAGGCGATTGCCGCGCCGCGCGCCTCACAGCGCAACACCGCCGCGGTCACCGCCGAACCGGAGTTCATTGCCGATGATGCCCGGATTTTGGAGCCCTTCGGCCACCAGTTCGTGCCGTCCGGGGATTCCTTTACCCCGCAGGCGGAGATCGGTGCGGTGGCGGCCGTGGAGATCGGCCCGCGGGGCAAGCTGACCGCCGCGGCCGAACCGACCCGGCGCGGGGGCGGCTCGGCGATGGTGGTGAAGCAGCTGAAGGGACACAAGAAGCACAAGTAGCTCCCGCGCATCCACACCGAAGGCGGCGCGGCCGCGGAAAGACCAGTGACGGGTTTTTCCGCGGCCGCGCCGCCCTGTTCACCGCTGGCCGCTAGCGGGCGGCAGCCAGGCGGTTGGCGATCTTGTACTGGGCGGCGCGGTGGGTGTCCTTGACCCGGTCGCCGGCACCGAAGAGCTTGTTGCGCAGCGAGCCTTCGGCATACTCGGTCTTGTAGGCGCCGCGGGCCTGCAGCTCGGGAACCACATACTCGACGATGTCCTCAAAGGTTCCCGGGGTGATCGCGTAGGCGAGGTTGAACCCGTCCACGTCGGTGTAGTCCACCCAGTCGATCAGCTTCTCGGCCACCTCGGCGCCCGAACCGACGGTGATCGGGCCGAAACCGCCCACGCCGACCCACTCGGCCAGCTGCCGGATGGTCCACGGTGAACCCTCGTCGCCGCTGGCCTTCTGGAAGGTCTCCACGGAAGACTGGATCGCGTTGGACTTCACGTTCGAGCCGATCACGTCGTCCGGGTCGTAGGCCGAGAGGTCCACCCCCATCCACCCGGAGATCAGCACCAGTGCCCCCTCGACGTCAGCGTAGGACTTGTAGTCCTCGTACTTCGCCTGCGCGGTGGCCGAGTCCGGGCCGGTGATGATGGTCTGCATGGCGAAGATCTTGATGTCGTAGCGGTCCCGGCCGGCGGCCTCGGCGGCGTCACGGATCTTGGTGACGGTGGCCTTGAGCATTTCCCGGGTCGGCGAGGTGACGAAGACGGCCTCCGCGTTTTCGGCCGCGAACTTCACCCCGCGGCTGGAGGCCCCGGCCTGGTAGATCACCGGGGTGCGCTGGGTGCTCGGTTCGGTGATGGCGATGCCCGGTACCTTGAAGTACTTGCCCTCATGGTTGATCGGGTGCACCTGCTCCGGGTTGGTGTAGATGCCGCTGACCTTGTCGGCCTTGACCGCGTCATCTTCCCAGGAGCCCTCCAGCAGCTTGTACACCACTTCCAGGTACTCATCGGCGTGGTCGTAGCGTTCGTCGTGCTCCATCTGGTCTTCCTGGCCCATGTTGCGCGCGGCGGAGGGCAGGTAGCCGGTGACCACGTTCCAGCCGACCCGGCCCCCGGTGAGGTGGTCCAGGGTGGCCAGGCGGCGGGCGAACGGGTACGGGTGCTCGTAGGCGGTGCCCGCGGTGATGCCGAAGCCGAGGTTCTCGGTGACCGCGGCCATGGCGGAGACCAGCAGGATCGGGTCGTTGACCGGGGCCTGGGCGCCGGTGCGCAGCGGGGATTCGTTGGTGCCGTTGTAGACGTCATAGGTGCCCAGCACATCGGCGATGAACAGCCCGTCGAACTTGCCCTTTTCCAGCACCTTGGCCAGGTGGGTCCAGTAGCCCAGGGTGTTGTAGCTTGCGGCTTGGTCCTGCGGGTGGCGCCAGAGTCCGGGCGACTGGTGGGCGACGCAGTTCATGTCAAAGGCGTTGAACAGGATTTCGCGGGGTGTGCGGCTCATGGCGGTCCTTCTTTCGGGGGTTTGATTCGATGGTGGCGGGCGGGACTAGCGGAAGCTGACCTGGCCCGGGGCGGGGACGTCCCCGGTGGCGTTCAGCCGCACCGGGGGCACCGCGTTGATCTCGTAGTCGCCCACGATGCGGGATTTGTAGATGGCGGGGTTGTGGGTGGCGATGGTGCGGGCGTTGCGCCAGTGCCGGTCCATGTTGCAGCTGGCCTTGGTGGCCGAGGCGCCCAGCGGGTCAAAGAGCTTGCTGGTCACCCCGATGGTCAGCGGCTGGGTGACCGATTGGGCGCGGTTGGCGGCCAACTCGCACACCGCATAGCGTTCGGCGGGGCTCAGGTTGGCGTCGGCCAGGGCGGCCTCGACCTCCAGCACCGCGCCCATCACCACCGACTCGATGGCGAAGACCTCGGCCGAGACCTCCCCCACGACCTGCAGGACCTGCGGTTCGTGGCGGACCGGGACCCCGGTGCCGGTGCTGAAGCTGCGGGTGCGCAGCTGGACCGAGGAGCGCAGGTCATTCAGCGCCGCGCGGGCCACGCCGGCCTGCACGGCCAGCAGCACCAGCTGGAAGATCGCCGATTCGGTGTCGTTCTCATGCTGCGGGATGAAGCTGTCCACCGGGACCCGCTCGAACGTGGTGGTGCCGGTGCCCGTCAGCTGCTGGCCGAACCCGTCCCAGTCATCCAGGATCCGCACCCCGGAATGCTGGGTGGCCACGACGGCGATCTGCCGACCGGGCAGCTGCGGGTGGGCCACGGCCACCATGGTCCAGTCGGCAAAGATGGTCCCGGTGCAGTAGTACTTCTCCCCGGTGACGAACCAGCGGCCCTCGTGCTCGGTGGCCGTGGTGTTCAGGCTGCCCAGCCGGTTGCCGCCGCGTTCGGTGTAGGCGTTGCCCACAATGTGCCCGGCGGAGATCCGCTCCAGCCATTTGGCCTGCAGCGACTGGTCCTCGAAGGCCAGCACGTCTTCGACGAAGGCCAGGTGGGCACGCCAGAGCTGGGCGATGTGGGAGTCGGCTTCGGCCAGTTCAATCAGCAGGCGGAAGACATCGGACATGCGGGCACCGTACCCGCCGCGGTCCACCGGGACGCGCAGGGCCCCGAAGCGTTCCCGGTTCAGCAGCCCCACTTGCTCAAAGGGCAGGATGCGCTCCCGGTCCCGGTGGGCCGCGCCCTCGGCGATTTGCGCGAAGACCGGCCGGAAGGTGGCGGCCAGGCGTTCATATTGTTCGTCGGCCCCAGGCCCCGGGGTGATCTTCAGCAGCTGCCGCTCGGGCAGCTGCTCGGGGTGCTGGTCCAGGTCCACGGCGTTGCCCGCAGGGGCCTGGGCAGGGTCGGACAGCGCGTTGAAGTCCGGTTGGGGTTCGCCGAATGACATGCAAGAGCCTCAATTCTTCCATCGGTCCTGGCGGTAGCACCGGCCCGCATGGGGTGGTTGCTGCGGCGTCGTGGAGCCAGATCTCTCGGCCGCTCTGGATGGTTCATCTCATTTGTACCGGCGGTGACGAAGCCGGCTCAAGGCCTGGCGTCATATTTCGGGGCATGAAGCGCAGATGACGTCGAACGCCCGGATCGCGCGAATGGGCAGGACGTTACAGCCTGACCCCCTCAAGCGGCAGAATGATGCAGAATCCACAAGGGATCAAAGAAATACCAGAATTACCGGCCCCAGAAACGTATGCTTCGAAGATTCGTCACATTACGAACGATTTGCCTTCCATCCGTTCGGGACGATTACATGGTGGCGTAACCATCCCGAGCGGCCGAGAGATCTGGCTCGTTGACGCCGCAGCAACCACCATGACGGGGAGAAGGCCTCTTCCTGCATGGACGGTGCTAACGCCAGAAGCGATGGAGATGACAATGAGTACTGTCCTTGTGTCGCCCACACCCGTGGCGCCATCCACTGCCCGATCGGTTCAGTTCCACAACCTGGGGCGTTCGTTCACCGCAGGACGGCAGACCCGCACGGTCCTGTCGGGCATCGACCTGCAGATCACCGCCGGTCAGGTGGTGGCCATCCTGGGCGCCAGCGGCTGCGGCAAGTCCACACTGCTGCGCACCGTCAGCGGCCTGGATCACCCCAGTGTCGGCCAGGTCCGCATTGGCGGCCACGCCGTGGAGGGAATCGATGACCGCTGTGCGGTGGCGTTCCAGGAACCCCGGTTGCTGCCGTGGCGGACGGTGCGCCAGAACATCGCCCTGGGCCTGTCTCCGCAGCTGACCGCCCAGGCCGGGCGCGAGCTGATCGCCGAGCTGCTGGAACTGACCGAACTCACCCACGCGGCGGAACTTCGTCCGCGCGAGATTTCCGGGGGCATGGCCCAGCGCGTTTCACTGGCCCGCGCCCTGGCACGGCGCCCCGGGGTCCTGCTGCTGGACGAACCGTTCGGCGCGCTGGATGCCCTGACCCGCCTGAAAATGCAGGATCTGCTGCTGGACATCCACCGTTCGTTCCCGACCACGGTGCTGATGGTCACCCATGACGTGGACGAGGCCCTGAGCCTGGCCGACCGCGTCATTGTCCTGGGGCACCGGCGGCCGAACGCGGAGCAGAAGCAGAACGGGGCCGGGGTCATCGAGGACCTGCCCCTGAACTCCCACAGGCCCCGCAACCGGACGGGTTCCGGATTCACCGCCCAGCGCGCGCATCTGCTGCAGCTGCTCGGTGTCGACCCGTCGGGCCATTAACCCCCGCGCCGCGTCGCCTTCCTGCCCATCCCTCACCCTTGCGTCCGGGCCTGCTCCCGTGCGCCGCCGAACCCACCCGCTAAGGATTCCCATGTCAAAATTCATCCTGTCCCGCCGTTGCGCATTCACCTTCGCCGCCGTGGCATTGGCCGCGAGCAGCCTCAGCGGCTGCGCCGGGGAGAACGCCGCTGCCGGTGAGACCCTGACCCTCGACTATGCGACCTACAACCCCCTGAGCCTGGTGCTGAAGGAAAAGGGATGGCTGGAGGATGCGCTGGCCGACGACGGCATCAGCGTCGAATGGATCCAGTCGGCCGGGTCAAACAAGGCCAACGAGGCACTGCGTGCGGACGCCATCGACGTGGGCTCCACCGCCGGATCCGCCGCCCTGCTGGCCCGCTCCAACGGTTCCCCGATCAAGACGATCGCGTTGTACTCGCAGCCCGAATGGTCAGCACTGGTCGTGGGCAAGGATTCACCGGTTTCCTCGGTCGCCGACCTGAAGGGCAAGCAGGTCGCGGCCACCAAGGGCACCGACCCCTACTTCTTCCTGCTGCAGGCCCTGCAGGAGGCGGGGTTGGGGGAAAAGGACATCACGTTGCAGAACGTGCAGCACGCCGACGGGCGCACCGCTTTGGCCAACGGCTCGGTGGATGCCTGGAGCGGACTGGACCCGATCATGGCGTCCGCCGAACAGGACGGGGCACGCCTGCTGTACCGCAACCTGGACTTCAACACCTATGGGGCGCTCAACGCCCGTGAGGACTTCCTCAAGGACAGCCCGGAAGTGGCGCAGACCGTGGTTGACGCCTATGAGAAGGCGCGCCAGTGGGCCGGCAGCCACCCGGAGGAAACCGCACAGATCCTGGCCGATGTCGCCGGACTGGACGCTCAGGTCGCCGACACGGTCATCTCCGAGCGATCCAACCTCGACGTGGCGGCGGTCCCGGGCGAGAAGTTCGTTCAGGTGCTGGGCAACATTGGGCCGGTGTTTGTCGACAGCGGCGATGTGAAGAGCCAAGCCGAGGTGGACGCCGCACTGGACACCCTGGTTGACGACCAGTTTGCCCGGCAGGCCGATGCCTCACAGATTGCGGGTGAATAGGCGATGACCGCTCCTGTTGACCAGCAGCCGGCCACCACACAAGCCGATGCCCCGCGCGCCGGGCTGCTCGCCGCACTGCTGGGGCTCCCGCGCTGGCTGGTGGGCCTGGTTGTCCCCGCCCTGGTCCTGGTGGCGTGGCAGTTGGCCACGACAAGTGGACTGGTGCCCTCCTATGCGCTGCCCACCCCGGCCTCCGTCATCACCGCCGCCGTTGACCTGCTGGAGCGCGGTGAGCTGTGGACCCACATAGGCATCTCCGCCCAGCGGGTCCTGTTGGGCTTTGCCGCCGGTTCGCTGCTGGGCCTGGTCTTCGGTGCCCTGGTGGGACTATCGAAGCTGGCCGATGCCCTGCTGAGCCTGAGCATCGGGGCGCTGCGCGCGGTCCCGTCACTGGCCTGGGTTCCGCTGCTGGTGCTGTGGATGAAGATGGGTGAGGACTCCAAGGTCACCCTGATCATCATCGGCGCCTTCTTCCCGGTCTTCACCACCGCCTCCCGGGCGCTGCGCCACGTGGATCCCCAGCTGGTGGAGGCGGCCCGCTCCTTTGGCTACCGGGGCCTGCGCCTGCTGCGCACCGTTCAGCTGCCGGCCGTGGTTCCCGCGATCTTCTCCGGGCTGCGCCTGGCCCTGGCCCAGGCATGGCTGTTCCTGGTGGCGGCCGAACTGCTCGGCGCCTCCATGGGCCTGGGGTTCCTGCTCACCGATTCCCAAAACAATGGGCGCATTGACCGCCTGATCCTGACCATCATCTTGCTGGCGATCTTCGGCAAACTCACCGATGCCCTGCTGTCCATCGCCGAACGCAAGGCCATTGCCCGCTGGGCCTAGGGCCCGCGACCACGTGTAAAGGATTTTCTTCGATGACAACCATCGACCTCACCTCCGAGGAAAGCACCGACGAAGCCACCCGCCAGCGCTTCTGGGATGAAGCGGCGAACCTGCTGGACTGGGACACCCGATGGCACACCACCTCCCGGATCGTTGCCGCCGACCCCGCCGCCGAACGCGGCCCGCAGATTTCCTGGTACCTGGGCGGCACGCTGAACGCCGCCGTGAACTGCACGGACCGGCATGTGGCGGCCGGCCGCGGTGAGAAGGTGGCCCTGTACTTCGAGGGGGAACCCGGGGACCGGGAGACCGTCACCTACCGGGAACTGGCCGAACGGGTATGCCAGGCCGCGAACGCGCTGACCGAACTGGGCATCGGGAAGGGTGACCGGGTGGTCATCTACCTGCCGGTGCTGGTGGAGACGGTGGTCATCACCCTGGCCTGCGCCCGCATTGGCGCGATCCACTCCCTGGTTTTCGGCGGGTTCTCCGCCGCGGCCCTGAAGTTCCGGGTCGAGGACACCGCAGCGAAGCTGCTGGTCACCACGGACGGCCAGTTTCGCCGCGGCGCCGCCGTCCCGGTCAAGGACAACGCGGACACGGCGGTGGCCGGGGAGAACAACATTGAGAACGTGCTGGTGATCCGGCGCACCGGGTGCGACATCGCCTGGACCGAGGGACGGGACGTGTGGTGGCACGAGCTGGTGGACAGCCAGCCCACCGAACACCAGGCCCAGGCCTTTGACGCCGAAACCCCGCTGTTCATCATGTACACCTCCGGGACCACCGGCAAGCCCAAGGGGCTGGTGCACACCACCGGCGGCTACCTGACCCAGGCCGCCTACAGCCACAACCTGTTGTTCGCCAACCCGGACCCGGCGCTGCGCGAGCTGGACGTGCACTGGTGCACGGCGGACCTGGCCTGGGTCACCGCCCACACCTACGAAATCTATGGTCCCCTGGCCAACGGGGTCACCCAGGTGATCTACGAGGGGGTGCCCAACGCCCCGCACCCGGGACGGCATTTTGAGATCATCGAACGCTACAAGGTCACCAGCTACTACACGGCCCCCACCCTGGTGCGTTCCCTCATGGGCTGGTTCCCCGACGGCATCCCGGCACACTATGACCTGTCCTCCATCCGGGTGGGCGGCACCGTGGGCGAGGCGGTGAACCCGGAAGCCTGGCGCTGGCTGCGCACCGAAGTGGGACGCAACACCGCCGAAGGCATCCCCATGGTGGACACCTGGTGGCAGTCCGAGTCCGGGGCGACGATCCTCTCCCCGCGGCCCACCGACACCGGCTTCAAGCCCGGCTGTGCCGCGCGAGCCACCCCGGGGGTCGCGGTGGACATCGTGGACGCCCAGGGAACACGTGTGGCCCCCGGCGAACAGGGCAACATCGTCATCACCCGCACCGGTCCGGCAATGGCCCGCACCGTGTGGGGCGATGCGCGTCGCTACTACACCAGCTACTGGAAGCAGTACGCCGAGCAGGGCTGGTTCCTGGCCGGGGACGGGGCCCGGTTCGATGCGGATGGGGACATCTGGATCCTGGGACGCACCGATGACGTCATCAACATCTCCGGGCACCGGCTGTCCACCATTGAAATCGAATCGGCGCTGGTCACCCATCCGGGCGTCGTGGAGGCCGGGGTGTGCCCCACCCCGGACGCCACCACCGGACACGCGGCCACCGCGTTCGTGGTGCCGCTGGACCAGTCGCTGGTCGCGGCCGCACCGGATGCGGCCACCGCGGCGAGGCGCGAGGCGTTCGTGGCAGAGCTGCGGGAGGCCGTGCGCCGGCAGATCGGCCCGATCGCCAAGCCGCGGGACGTGGTGCTGGTCCCGGACGTGCCCAAGACCCGCTCCGGAAAGATCATGCGCCGGCTGCTGACCCAGCTGTTCCAGGGCACCGAACTGGGTGACACCACCAGCCTGCAAAACGAGCCATGCATCGCGAAGCTGGAGCAAATCTGCCGCCACCGCTAGGCGCCGGGCCCGCTGGCCTGAGCCTCTTGGAGAACAACGGCCTTGCCCCGCCCCACGCAGTGAGCTGCGCGGGGCGGGGCAAGGCCGGTGTGGTGCCCGCCGGGGCGTACGCCCGGCCGGTGCCTAGCCGGTGGGCCGGCTATTTCCGGGGATCAGTGCCATCGGACTGCGGGTCATCGTCCCCGGTCCGCGGGTTCTCCCCTTCCGGGTCGGGACGGTCCTCATCGGTCACCGGCTTGGCCGGCGGCTGCTGCCCCTCCTCGTAGACGATCGTGTCGTGCGGGGCCGGGGCCCGTTCGATGGTGATGATGTCGATTTCGGTCGTCATCAGGCTGAAGTGCCCGCCCTCATGGCGTTCCACGCCCTCGGCCACCGACTGCTCCAACACCTCACGGGCCACCTTGTTCTGGATGACCAGCGGGTCGCGGCTCAGATCCTTCCAGATGGCCACGCACAGCAGCAGCATCACCAGCACGAAGGGCAGAGCCGAGACAATCGTGATGTTCTTCAGCCCGTTCAGGGCCGCCGCCGGGTGGTCCCCGCCGGCCAGCAGCATCACCGCCGCCACGGCGCCCACCGCGACGCCCCAGAAGATCACGGACTTGCGGGTCGGGTGTTCAGCCCCGCGCTCACTGAGCGCCCCCATCACGATGGAGGCCGAGTCGGCGCCGGTGACGAAGAAGATCGCGATCAGCAGCACCGTGACCACCATCAGCACCACCGCCACCCAGCCGGGCACCGGCAGCTTCTCCAGCAGGTCGAAGAGCACCAGGTCGAAGTTGATGTCCGGGGCACCGTCAACGATGCTGGCCAGCGCCTGGCTCGAATCCCCCGAACGCTGCGCGCGTTCCTGCAGGCCGATTGCGCCGCCGCCAAAGATCGCGAACCACAGCAGGGTCACGGTCGAGGGCACCAACAGCACGCCGGTGACGAACTGGCGGATGCTGCGCCCACGGGAGATGCGGGCAATGAACAGACCCACGAACGGGGTCCATGACACCCACCAGGCCCAGTAGAACACGGTCCAGGACGAAAGCCAGTCGGCCATGGTCCCGTCGGTGGAGGCGGCGGTGCGCGAGGCCATTTCCGGCAGGTCGCGGATGAACGCGCCAATCGCGTTCGGGATGACGTTCAGGATGAACAGGGTCGGGCCGCCGATGAAGACAATCAGCGCCAGAACCAGGGCCAGCACCATGTTGGTGTTGGACAGCCACTGGATGCCGCGCTCAATGCCGGAGACCGCGGAGGCCACGAACAGGGCGGTGAGGATGGCAATGATGATCACCAGGATGCCCGAGCCGACGTTCTCCATCACGCCGGTGGCCTGGATGCCGCCGCCGATCTGCAGGGCGCCCAGGCCCAGCGAACAGGCCGAGCCGAACAGCGTGGCCAGGATGGCCAGGATGTTGATGGTGCGTCCGCCCCAACCGTGGATGGCGCGCTCGCCGAAGATCGAGGAGAACATGGAGGAGAACAGCTGCGGGCGGCCCAGGCGGAAGCTGCCGTAGGCCATGCCCAGGCCCACAATGGCGTACATCGCCCACGGGTAGAGCGTCCAGTGGAACAAGGTGGTGCCCATGGCGGTGCTCAGCGCCGCATCGGTCTGCCCCTCCACGGTTCCCGGCGGCGGGGACATGTAGAAGAACAGCGGTTCGCCCACCCCGTAGAATACCAGGCCAATGCCCATGCCGGTGGCAAACATCATCGAGATCCAGGAGACCGTGCTGAATTCGGGCTTTTCCCCGTCCTTGCCCAGCGGGATGCGCCCGAAGTTCTTCGAAGCGAGCACGATCACGAAGACCGCGAACACCGAGGCGGCGATGACGAACAGCCAGCCGGTGTTGGTGATCACCCAATCCAGTGCCTTGCCGGCCACTGCGCCCAGGCCCTCGGGGGAAACGAACCCCCAGGCGATGAACGCCAGGGCCAGGCAGCCGGCAATGCCGAACACCCAGTAGTCGGTGCCGGAGGCGGTGTATTTCCGGGGGCGGCGTTTGCGAGCTGTGTGCAGCTCGCCCACGAGCTCCTGGATCGATTGATCACTTGGCTTCATTACGTTCTTCCTTCACTGGCAGGACGGCGTTGCCGACGGGGAAATCATCGACTCGGCGGCAGCGCGCTCCGGACGGCAGGCTGCCAGGCGGTGGCAGCGGAACGGTTGCATGGCCCCAGTCGGGCGGGCCGGCAGACGGCAGGGGCCGGAAACGGCGGCGCTTCGAAGATCGGCGAGCCCGCCGTTCAGATGCATGCGACAACGGCCAACACGGCCCACCGCGGCCCTAAGGTCTGCGTTCAATACTGTTGGATGCAGGCAAGTCAGGTCAAGCCCCACGGTCTTTTTTGCCCCCGATCCCGTTCCCACCAGAACGCTTTTTGCCCTTGTGCTATGCAGTGCCAGGGGCGGGGATGTGAAATTCCTCGCCTCCCCGCCCCCGCGCCCCCGCATTGCGCCCGTCTTCGGCGTTTAGCCGCGAATCAGGCCGTGCGGGTCCAGCACGAATTTTTGTGCCGCCCCCTCGTCGAAGGCCGCGTACCCGGCGGGGGCCTCATCCAGGGAAATGGTCGTTGCGTTCACGTTCCTGGCAATGGACACCTTGTCGGCCAGGATCGCGTGCATCAGCCCGCGGTGGTACTTCATCACCGGGCACTGTCCGGTGACGAAGGTGTGGGATTTGGCGAAGCCCAGGCCGAAGCGCATCGACAGCGAACCGACCTTCGCCGCCTCATCGGCGGCACCCGGATCCCCGGTGACGTACAGCCCCGGGATCCCCAGGTGGCCACCGGCGCGGGTGATCTCCATCAGCGAGTTCAGCACCGTGGCCGGCTGCTCGGTGGCCGCCTCGTGGCCGTGGCCGCGGGCCTCGAACCCGACCGCATCGATCCCGCACTCCACCTCCGGCACGCCCAGGATCTGTTCTATCTGCTCACCGGGGTCGCCCTGG
>NZ_JAVGCZ010000012.1:0-58849 GCF_052928425.1 Glutamicibacter sp. BSL13 | reverse complement strand
AGGAAATCCACGGGTTCGTGGTGATCATGTTGGTGATCCACGCTACGCCGTAGAGCGTTCAATCATTATGAAGCGGAGGTTCCAGCTCTGACCAGACCTACCAAGCCCTACACCTCATATCGTCTAGATGAATAAGTCCTAACGCGCCGGACCTATAACAAAGCCCCCTGAACAGGACGGAAAATCTAGTCAGAGGGCTTTTAAAGCTTAGCGGAGAGTGTTAAGAATTATGGTGTGAACAAAAACCTCAACACCCTCCTGACAACACTTTACGTGTTCATCACCGACCATGTCATCCCGACCGTGCCTACCAGGCAGCGGCCCGGCCGCCGCCGCTTGCTCAGCGACGCGGAACTGCTCTGCCTGGCCGTGGCCCAGCACCTGCTGCATGGGGACTGCTCCGAAACCCGGTGGATCCGCTACGCCCGCACCCATCTGAAAGACATGTTCCCCCACATCCCCCAGCAATCCGGATACAACAAGCGCATCCGCGCCGCCGCCCCGCTGATCTCCCACACCCTCACCGTCCTGGCCAAGGACGTTCCCACCTGGGGTGATGTGCTGCGACTGCTGGATTCCACCCCGGTACCTTGTGGCCAGTCGCGCGAAACGGTCAAACGCTCGGACCTGGCCGGGCAGGCCGGCTACGGGTACTGCGCCTCGCATTCCAGGTTCTTCTGGGGGTTCCGGCTCTACCTGGCCTGCACGCCGGAGGGCATGCCGGTCGTCTGGGGGCTGGCCAACCCGAAGATCGGCGAACGCGAAGCGATCGCTGCAATGCTCGATGCCAGCAGCGACCTGGTCGCCGACGGGCAAGTCATCCTGGCCGACAAGGGATTTGCCGGCAACGAATTCGAAGCGTTCATCACCCATGGTCTCAAGGCGCATCTGGTGCGCCCGGACCGGAAGGATGAGAAGCCGCGCTTCGGGGACTTCGGCGGGATTCGCCAGTGGGTCGAGTCGGTTTTCGACACTCTCAAGGGCCAGCTCGGTCTGGAACGCCATGGAGCCCGGACCCTGGAAGGGGTGATGGCCAGGGTCGCATCCAAGCTGCTGGCCATGGCGGCCGCGATCTGGCATAACTGGAAGATCGATGCCCCGCGCAAGCGCTCCTTGGTTGCGTATGATCACTGAGAACGCGGGGCCATCAATAGGAATTAATCATCTAGGCCCGGCTACAGTGTGAAGGCTTGGAGATCCCTGGTGGGGATCTCCAGGCCTTGCTTCGTTTCGGGCTACACCCGGGAAGCGTCGGGCCACAGGTCCTTGGAAGGATCGCGCACCTCGGTCTGCTCTTCCTGCACGTCATAGACCGTGAACCCGCGGGCCTGGTAGTTCGGCAGGGCCTGCTGCCCATCCAGGGAGCAGGTGTGCAGCCACACCCGGCTGACCGGCGCCATCCCGGCATGGCGTTCGTCCAGTGTCCAGGCCCGCCGGATCCCCTCGGTGAGCAGGGCGCCACCCAGCCCCTGGCCGATGGCCTGGGGGAAGAGGCCGAAGTAGAAGATTTCCACCTCGGTCCCGGCGGTGCCGGGCACAGCGGCCAACTCGATGTACCCCTGCGGAGCCCCATGGCGGTAGAGCACATGGGTTTCGGAGCCCGGGGCCCGCAGTTGCTCCAGCCACTGTCGACGGGTGAGCACCAGGCGATCGGCCCAGTGCAGTTCGCTGCCCACCCCCAGGTACAGGAAGCGGGAGAACTCCGGGGTGATCTGCTGGACCCAGTCGATGCGCGCATCCTCGGGCAGGGGACGCGAGGAGGGGACCAGCTGGGAGGGATCGGTTTGCTGCAGGTAGGTGACGGTGACTAAGGCCATGACCGCATCGTACGCGCCTGCCCCCGGTCATTTCTGCCGCAACTAGCTAGAATCGCAATTGTGACTTCCACCGATTTTGCCGCCGTTGACGACGCCCCACGCAGTGACCAGCAGGCGCTGCTTGATTCCCTGTATTTCGATCTAACCGCACTGGACTTCACGTTCGATGCGATCACGGCCCTGCTCGGGCAGGAAGCGGTGGAGGCGTTCGGCCGCGACCAGATCCCGCCGGCATTGCGCCAGGTGCGCCGGGCGACCCCGAAGCAGTCCGGGCTGGCCACGGTGATTGGGTTGTTCCAGCTGGGCCAGGGCTACCCGGCCGACCGGATCGATGCGGCCTTCAGCCGCACCGGGGTGCAGGGGCTTTTGCGGCTGGGATTGATTGAGCAGTATGGTCCAGGGCTGCGGGCCAGGGTGGCCCTGACCCCACACGCATCGGACAGCTCCGCGGAACTGTGGGTGGCGCACGACCTGGGCGCGCACCAGCGCCCCGGGGTCCTGCGGGCGGACCATGTGCTGGGCATCGGCCAGGCGTCCTTGACCCTGGCGCAGATCACGTTGCGTCCCCAGGTGGACCGGGCCCTGGATTTGGGCACCGGGTGCGGCATCCAGACATTCCACCTGCTGGCCCACTGCCGGCATGTCACGGCCACCGACCTTTCCGTGCGCGCCCTGGCCTTCACCCGGTTTAACCTGCTGCTGAACCACCGGCAGCTGGAGGTGGATCCGGCTCGGCTGGAGGAGCGGGTGAGCCTGCGGTGCGGCAGCCTGTTTGAACCGGTACAGGGGCAGCGCTTTGACCTGATCGCCACCAACCCGCCCTTTGTCATCACCCCGCGCGCGGAGGACGAAGCGATCTTCACCTACCGTGATGGCGGGATGGCCGGGGACAGCCTGGTCCAGGCCCTGATTTCGCAGCTGCCCAGCTACCTGGAGCCCGGGGGCAGTGCACAGATGCTGGCGAATTGGGAAATCCCGCTGGGCGAGCAGCCCTGGGATCAGCGGATCCGCCCGTGGTTTGATCCGGCATTGGATGTCTGGGTCATCCAGCGGGAGCAGTCCAGCCCCAGCCTGTACGCCGAAACCTGGCTGCGCGATGCCTCCCAGGACCAGGACCCCGAACAGTATCAGCAGGCCTACCAGGCGTACCTGGATGACTTTGCCGGCCGTTCGGTCGCCGGGATCGGGTTCGGCTACGTCTACCTTGGCCTGGCCCGGGACGGGCATCGGCCCGAGCAGCGTTTCGAATCCATCACCCACCCGGTCCAGCAGCCGCTGGCGCCCTTCCTGCAGCGGGACCTGCACACCGCAGCCGAGCTGCGTGCCGCCAACGGGCAATGGGGACAGTGGCACCTGGAGGTCGCGGAGGACGTGACCGAGGAGCGCCACCAGCGCCCGGGCGCCGAACATCCCGGGGTGATCCTGCTGCGCCAGGGCGCGGGGCTGCGCCGCAGCGAGGTGCTGGACACCGCCCAGGCCGGGTTCGTGTCCGCCAGTGACGGGGAACTGAGCGTGGACCAGCTGGTCAATGCGCTGGACGCGCTGATCGGGGAGGGGGATGAATCCTTCGCCGATCGCCTACGTGACGGGGTGGAACGCTTAATCCGGCATGGCTTTCTTCGCAAAGTGTGAAACAAGGACTAAAGTTTTTCGGTATGACACAGAACACATCCGAGAGGCCTGACGAGCACCAGGCCCCTGGGGCCGCGCCGGACCCGAAACTGGTGTCCATCACCGACCCCCAGGCGATTCGCGCGCTGGCCCACGACGCCCGGCTCATCGTGCTCGACGAACTCTTTGCCTCCCAGACCACACGCACCGCCACCGAGCTGGCCACCTTGTGCTCCCTGACCCCCAGTGCGATGAGCTACCACCTGCGGGCGCTGGAGAAGTACGGATACGTGGTGCGCGCCGCCAATGAGGGTGATGCGCGCGAACGCCGGTGGAAGGCGGCCGGTGAACGCCTGGAGCTGAACACCCACGACGGTTCGGCCAACGCCAAGACCGCCTACCTGAATGTGCAGCTGAACAACTTCCGCACCCGGCTGAACGCCGAGGTGGCCCGCCGCGAGGCCGAGGCCAAGGCCGGCATCGTGGCCCCCGCGGACCGCCCACCGCTGCTCAGCAGCGGGCTGGTGTTCCTCCCGGAGGACAAGCAGAAGGAATTTAACCGCCGGCTGATGGACCTGATCTACGAATATGAGGCCATGGCCACAGCCGAGGAGCGCAGTATCCACTCCACCCGGATGTTCTACTTGGTATCGTTGTTGCCCGAGTACCCGCATCCTTCCCCGGCCGGGGCGTAGCAAGGACAGGCTGCTGCCCGATGTATGATCATCGGGAATCGTGGCTCAGCACTGGAGCCATGGATGCATCTTGGCGACAACGACAGCGGGTCTGATAGTTTCGGGGTCGGGTTGTTGCCGACACCGTGTGAAGGAGAGCCGTGCCCCCGAAGGCCAAGGAAAAAACCGGTAAGAAGCTCGTCATCGTCGAGTCCCCTGCCAAAGTGAAGTCGATTGCCAAGTACCTGGGCGAAGGCTTCGACGTGGACGCCTCGGTGGGGCACATCCGTGACCTTCCCCAGCCCTCGGAACTGCCGACCGAGCTGAAGAAGACCTCGGTGGGCAAGTTTGCGGTCGACCTGGACAACGACTTCGAGCCCTACTACGTGGTGTACCCGGACAAGAAGAAGCGCGTCTCCGAGCTGAAGGCCAAGCTGAAGGAAGCCGACGAGCTCTACCTGGCCACAGATGCGGACCGCGAGGGCGAAGCCATCGCGTGGCACCTGCTGCAGGTGCTCAAGCCCAAGGTGCCGGTGCGCCGCCTGGCCTTCACCGAGATCACCAAGGAGGGCATCGAACGCGCCCTGGGCAACATGCGCGAACTGGACACCGACCTGGTGGACGCGCAGGAGACCCGGCGCGTGCTGGACCGCCTCTACGGCTATGAAATCTCCCCGGTGCTCTGGCGCAAGATCGCCCGCGGGCTCTCCGCCGGCCGTGTTCAGTCGGTGGCCACCCGCCTGGTGGTGGAGCGTGAACGCGAACGCATGGCGTTCATCTCCGCCGGCTACTGGGACATCAAGGGCGTCTTCGCCACCGGCAACGCCGAATCCTTTGCCGCCAAGCTTTCCTCCGTGGACGGGGCCCGCGTGGCCTCCGGCCGCGACTTCGATGACCGTGGGCAGCTCAAGAGCTCGCGCAGCGCGGTGACCCACCTTGACGAGACGGCCGCCCGCTCACTGGTGGAAAACCTGGTCGAGGCCGATTTCAAGGTCACCTCGGTGGAGGACAAGCCCTACACCCGCCGCCCGGCCGCACCATTCACCACCTCCACGCTGCAGCAGGAGGCCTCGCGCAAGCTGCGCTGGAGCTCGCGGATCACCATGCAGGTCGCTCAGCGCCTGTATGAAAACGGCTACATCACCTATATGCGTACCGACTCGGTGTTCCTCTCCAACGAGGCCGTGCACGCGGCCCGCACCCAGGCCACCGAACTGTACGGCGCGGACTCGGTGCCCGAGCGTCCGCGCGTCTACAAGGCCAAGACCGACGCCGCGCAGGAGGCCCACGAAGCCATCCGCCCGGCCGGTGACATGTTCCGCCGGCCCAGGGATGTGCGCGCCTCGCTGAGCAAGGACGAGTACACGCTGTACGAGCTGATCTGGAAGCGCACCGTCGCCTCCCAGATGTCCGACGCGAAGGGCTTTACCGCCACCATCAAGCTGGCCGGCACCGCCAGCGACCAGCGGGTGGCCGAGTTCTCCGCCTCCGGCACCGTGATCACCTTCCGCGGCTTCCTGGCCGCCTACGAGGAGGGCAAGGACACCACCCCGGAGGCCGAGGCCAGCGAGTCCGCCGAGGCCCGCCTGCCGCAGCTGAAGGTCGGGGACGGGCTGAACGGCACCGAACTGGAGGCCCTGGGCCACGAAACCACCCCGCCGGCCCGCTACACCGAAGCCTCGATCGTGGCGGAACTGGAAAAGCGGGAGATCGGGCGCCCCTCCACCTACGCGCCGACCATTTCAACCATCATGGACCGTGGCTACGTCACCAAGCGCGGCGGCGCCCTGGTGCCCAGCTGGATCGCCTTCTCGGTGATCCGCCTGCTGGAGGAGCACTTCGCCCAGTACGTGGACTACGACTTCACCGCCCGGCTGGAAGATGACCTGGACGAGATCGCCAAGGGCCAGCGCGCCCGCAGCGACTGGCTGAACCTGTTCTACTTCGGCAGCGACGCGGCCAGCGGGCTGAAGCACGTGGTGGAAAACCTGGGGGACATTGACGCCCGGGCCATCAACTCCATTGCCATCACCGATGACATCGTGCTGCGCGTCGGCAAGTTCGGCCCCTACCTGGAACGCGCCCTGCCCGCCGATGCGGCCGAGGACGCCACCCCTGAGCGCGCGAACGTGCCCGAGGACCTGGCCCCGGATGAGCTGACGGCGGAAAAGGCCGAGGAGCTGTTCGCCAACTCGCAGGTTTCCGAACGCGAGCTGGGGGTGGATCCGCAGACCGGGCGCACCATCCTGGCCAAGGACGGGCGCTACGGGGCCTACGTCACCGAGGTGATCCCGGAGCCGACCGCCGAGGAACTGGCCGCCCAGCCGGTGGAGTACTACAAGAACGGCAAGCCCAAGCCGCCGAAGAAGCCGGCCAAGATCAAGCCGCGCACCGGTTCGCTGTTCAAGTCAATGAGCATTGAGACCGTCACCCTGGAGGAGGCGCTGAAGCTGCTGAGCCTGCCGCGCGTGGTGGGCACCGATGCCGAGGGTGAGGAAATCACGGTGCAGAACGGGCGCTTCGGCCCGTACCTGAAGAAGGGCAGCGACTCGCGTTCCATTGAATCCGAGGAGCAGATCTTCACCATCACCCTGGAGGAGGCGCTGGCGATCTACGCCCAGCCCAAGCAGCGCGGCCGGCGTGCCGCGGTGCCGCCGCT
The DNA here is from genome assembly GCF_052928425.1 of Glutamicibacter sp. BSL13. Classification (NCBI taxonomy): domain Bacteria; kingdom Bacillati; phylum Actinomycetota; class Actinomycetes; order Micrococcales; family Micrococcaceae; genus Glutamicibacter; species Glutamicibacter sp. BSL13. The sequence goes on along the minus strand of NZ_JAVGCZ010000012.1, from coordinate 52,088 downwards.
GGCCGAATTCGGCACCGACCCGACCAGTGAGAAGAACATCGTGGTCAAGGACGGACGCTTCGGACCATACATCACCGACGGGGAAACGAACATCACCGTCCCGCGAGGCACCGCGATCGAGGAGCTGACCCGGGAAAAGGCCATCGAGCTGCTGGCCGAGAAACGGGCCCGCGGCCCGGTCAAGCGCAAGAGCGCCGCCAAGAAGGCCCCGGCCAAGAAGGCGACGACCACCAAGAAGAGCACCACGAAGGCCTCCACGGCAAAGAAGGCCACCACGGCCAAGACCACCGCGAAGAAGACCGAGAAGTAGCGCAGGCTACCCGACGCGAAGGACATCTGATGAGGCTGGGCGTACTGGACATCGGTTCGAACACCGTGCACCTGCTGCTGGTGGACGCCTACCCCGGCGCCCGGCCCAACCCCTACGCGTCGCACAAGCGCCCGCTCTCCCTGGTGCAGTACCTGAACGAGTACGGGGCCATCACCGAGGAGGGGCAGCGCGAACTGATCGGCTTCATCACCGAGGCCTCCCGGTTCGCGCGCAGCCACCGGGTGGAGGACTTCATGGCCTTCTGCACCTCCGCGATCCGCGAATCCTCCAACGGCGCCCACGTGTTGGAACGCGTGGAGGCCGAGACCGGGGTGAAGCTGCTGGAGCTTTCGGGTGAAGAGGAAGCGGGCATGACGTTCTATGCGGTGCGCCGCTGGTTCGGCTGGGCCTACGACTCGATCCTGAACCTGGACATGGGCGGCGGGTCGCTGGAACTGGCCCTGGGCAACGATGAATTCCCGCAGGTGGCCTACTCGGTGCCGCTGGGCGCCGGGCGGCTGACCCGCGAATGGCTGCCCGATGACCGGCCCACCCCCAAGCAGGTCAAGGAGCTGCGCACCTATGTGCGCGATGTGCTCTCGGACCCCACCACGGAGCTGGCCCAGTACGGCAAACCGTCCCTGGCCACCGCCACCTCCAAGACCTTCCGCTCCCTGGCCCGGATTACCGGGGCCGCCCCCAGCACCGAGGGGCCCTATGTGAAGCGGGTGCTGGAACGCGAAAGCCTGAAACTGTGGACGAACCGGCTGATGGCCATGAGCTGGGAGGAACGCGCCGAACTGCCCGGGGTTTCCCAGGTGCGGGCCCCGCAGCTGCTGGCCGGCGCGTTGGTGGCGATCGAGGCCATGAAGAAACTGAAGATCAAACACCTGCGCATTTGCCCGTGGGCGCTGCGTGAAGGGCTGATGCTGCGCCGTTTTGATCATGTCTTGTTTGACTCTTCGACTCCGCTAAGTAGTAGCGTGGGAGTTGGAGAGGTAGCGCTCGGTGCCGGGATGGGGCAACTGCCCGCACCCGCGGAAACGAATTAGCCCCGGCTCGGGGTTGATCGGCACACCAGTGCTTGGAAGAAGGGGCTGAGTCATGCAAGAGCCTGCAACAACGTCAATCCCCATCACGCTGTCCAGTGCCTCGGTCTACCCCCTGACCGTGCACGACGCGTTCGCGGTGGCCAAGGATGTGGGCTACGACGGGCTGGAGGTGCTGATCACCGGCAACCAGGCCACCCAGTCGGCCACCGCCCTGCTGGCGCTGATGGACAAGTACCAGCTGCCTATTCGGGCCGTCCACGCCCCGACGCTGCTGCTCACCCAGCAGGTGTGGGGCTCGGCGTGGGCAAAAATCGAACGCTCGGTAATCCTGGCCCAGGCCGTGGGGGCCGAGGTCGTCGTGGCCCACCCGCCGTTCCGCTGGCAGGGGAACTATGCCCTGGAGTTCGCCGGGGGAGTGCAGCGGCTGACCGACTCGACCGGGATGAAGATCGCGGTGGAGAACATGTACCCGTGGCGGGCCCGCGGACGCGAAGCGAAGATGTACCTGCCGCACTGGGACCCGGTACCGCAGTCCTACCCGCACGTCACCTGGGATTTCTCCCACGCGGCGATCGCCGAGATGGATTCGCGCAAGGCCGTGGAGCAGCTGGGGGAGCGCCTGGCGCACCTGCACCTGTGCGACGGGCTGAACAACGGCAAGGACGAACACCTGGTGCCCGGGCGCGGCACCCAGCCGGTGGCCGAAACCCTGCAGTACCTGCGCGACACCGACTTTGGCGGGGTCATCGCGGTGGAGGTCTCCACCCGCAAGGCCAAGGGCACCGGGCAGAAGGAACAGTGGCTGGGGGAAACCCTCGAATACGCCCGCACCCACCTGGCGCTGCCGGATACCGCAGATCGAACGAAGTAAGGACACCATGAGCGAACTGACCAACTCGTTGACCCTGGCCTTTTTGGGCACCGGCTCCATGAACGGGGCGATCCTGCGCGGCATCCTGGGAGCCGGGCACGACCCGAAGCTGATCACCGCGACCATCCGCAGCGACGCGCGTGAGGCCGAGCTGCGCGAGCTGGGAGTGAACGTGGTGGTGACCGGGCAGGATCCCGAGGCGAACGCGCGGGTCGCGGCCGAGGCGGACGTCGTCTTCCTGGGGGTCAAGCCGGTGGGGATCACCGAGCTGTGCGACCAGATCTCCGCAGCGCTGCGCCCGCAGACCGTGGTGGTTTCGGTGGCCGCGGCCATCACCCTGCAGTCCATGGCCGCCCACCTGCCGCAGGACCAGCCGCTGGTGCGCGCCATGCCCAACACCCCGCTGCAGGTGGGGGCCGGGGTGGTGGGCCTTAGCCCGGCCCCGGCCGTCAGTGAACAGCAGCTGCAGCAGGTCATTGACCTGTTCGCCGGCTCCGGTGAGGTGCACGTGATCGAGGAGGCCCAGCAGGACGCGCTCTCGGCGATCTCCGGCTCCGGGCCGGCCTACGGCTTCTTCCTGGCCGAGGCGATGGCCAAGGCCGGGATGAAGTTGGGCCTCGACGAGCAGCTGGCCATCGACCTGGCCCGGGCCACCGTCGCCGGGGCCGGAAAGATGCTGGCCGATCCGCAGGCGAACCCCGGGCACCTGCGCAAGAAGGTCACCAGCCCCAACGGCACCACCGAGCAGGCGATCGCCACCTTCCAAAAGGGCGGCATGGAGCAGCTCATCGCCGACGGCGCCGCCGCCGCCGCCCAGCGCGCCGCCCAGATCAGCCGCGAACTGGGCTAGCCGGCACAATCCGGGAACACGCGCAGCACGCTCACGCAAAGGCCGGCGGCCTGGACCCTTCGGGGTTCTGGCCACCGGCCGTGGTCTTTGGGCGTCCGGGCCCGGCTAGGGGCGGGAGGCGAAGCGCTCGAGCAGGTCCACGTGTCCTGAGACGATCAGTACGTCGCGGCGGGTGACCACCGTATCGGGCACGGCGTAGGTGAAGTCCTCGCCGGGGGACTTCACCCCCACAATCGTCACCCCGTACTTGGAACGCACATTGGATTCGGCCAGGGTGAAGCCCTGGGTTTCCTTTGGCGGGTACATCTTCACGATCGCGAACCCGTCATCGAATTCGATGAAGTCCAGCATCCGCCCGCCCACCAGGTGGGCGGCGCGCACCCCGGCGTCCGCTTCCGGGTAGATCACGTGGTTCGCCCCGATGCGGGTGAGGATCTTGCCGTGGGCCGGGGTGATCGCCTTGACCCACAGGTGCTCGATCCCCAGATCCACCAGGTTCACGGTGATCAGCACGGAGGACTCGATGGAGGTGCCCACCCCGACCACGGCGGAGGAGAATTCCTGGGCGCCCAACTGGCGAAGCGCGTCGATGTTCGTGGCGTCCGCGGCCACCACGTGGGTCAGCGAACTGGCCCACTTCTGCACCAGTTCGGGGTCACGTTCAATGGCCAGGACCTCACGGCCCTGCTTGACCAGCTGCTCGGCCACCGCGATGCCGAAACGGCCCAGCCCGATCACCAGGACCGGAGCATTGTGCGAAATAGATCTATCAGCCAATGATCGGCCTCTCTTCCGGGAACTGGTACAGGGTATCGCGCTGGCGCATGGTCAGCGCGCTTGCCAAGGTAATGCTACCGATGCGCCCGGCGAACATCAGCGCCGAGAGCACGTACTTGCCCTCCGGGGGCAGTTCGGCCGAAACATTCATGCTCAGCCCCACGGTGCCAAAAGCGGAGATTGATTCGAACAGCGCCCGCTGGAAGGAGAGCGTGTCATCAATGACCAGCAGCGCCCCCACCGCCACCGCCACCAGCGTGGCACCGAGCACGACCACCGAGATCGCCACGCGCATGGTGCTCTCGGGCAGGCGGCGGCCAAAGGCGCGCACCTCCTTGTCGCCACGCACCTCGGCGAAGATCGCCAGGAACATCACCGCAATGGTGGTGACCTTGATGCCGCCGGCGGTGGAGGCCGAGCCGCCGCCGGCGAACATCAGCGCATCGGTCAGCAGCACCGTCACCGGCTGCATGTCGGAGGGCTCCACCAGGTTCATCCCGCCCGAACGCATCATCACCGAGGCGAAGAGCGCATTGACGATCTTCTCCCCGGCATCCTCCCCGCCGATGGTGCGCTGGTTGTTCCATTCAAAGAGCAGCCACAGCACGGTGCCGCTCAGCAACAGGATCGTGGTGGTCAGCAGCGTCAGCTTCGCATGCAGCGTCCAGCGCCGGTGGTTCAGCCGGTGCGCGGCCAACACCATGATCACCGGGAAGCCCAGCGAACCGACGAACACCCCGAGCATCAGCGGGATCAGGATCCACAGGTCCATCTCATAGGGCACCAGCCCATTGGAGTGCGGGGTGAAGCCCACATTGTTAAACGCCGAGACGGCGTAGAACACCCCGTGCCAGATCGCCGAGAGCGGGCCTTCGCCCAGCACGTAGAAGCGTGGAATCAGCAGCAGCGAGAGCAGGCCCTGCAGGGTGATCGCGGTCAGGATCACCACGCGCAGCAGCGAACCAACCTCACCCAGGGTGGAGGTCGCGGCCGTGTTCATCGAACTTTGCGCCACCAGCTTCCCACGCACGCCCAGGCGCTTGGACACCGCCAGGGAGAGCAGGGAGGCGATCGTGAGGATCCCCAACCCGCCAATGAACATCGCCACCAGAAGAATCAGCTGGCCAAAGAACGACCAGTGCACCGCGGTGCTCACCGTGGTCAGACCGGTCACGCACACCGCGGAGACGGCAGTGAACAGCGCGTCGTGCAACGGGGTGGGTTCGCCGCTGGCCGAGGCGAAGGGCGCGGAGAGCAGCGCGGTGAACAGGGTGATCACCAGCAGGAACGCGCCCAGGGCCAGCCGGGCGGGGGAGCGGGCGGTGAAGTCGGACAGTGCCGCCTTGACGCGCAACAGCTGCTTGCGTTTGCGTAACCACAAGCTGTCAGCGGGCCCGCTGGGGCGCTGCTGCATGGGGTCGCTCATCGATGCCTCTCCTGCGGGAAAGAAGTGGGGATAGAAGTACTGACTCTTCAGAGTAATCTACGCCCCGCACCGCCTGCGCGCAGGCGCACGCGGCGCCAAGGTGGCACTGGGGCACAAATGTGAGCCGACGCATTGAGTTCGGTCACAATCCGGTAGCGTAGAAGACGTGCTACAACCTCAACGTGCTCCGCGCCCGACACTGGTGGTCTGGGATGAAAAGTACCTGCAGTACAAGTTCAGCGACTACCACCCCATGCATCCCTCCCGCCTGGAGCTGACCATGCGCCTGAGCCAGGAGCTGGGGGTGATGCGCGGGGCGAACCTGGAGGTGGCACCGCCCACCGTTGCCGCGGACAGCGAATTGCTCACCGTGCATTCGCAGGACTACCTGGACCAGGTGCGCAGGGTCAGCCAGGACCCCACCCTCCAGGCCCCGGACTACGGGCTGGGCACGGAGGATGATCCGGCGTTCGCCGGCATGCACGAGGCCAGCGCCCGGCTCTTCGGCGGCTCCCTGGTTGCCGCCGAGGCCATCGTGCAGCAAAAGGCGGTGCGGGCGGTGAACTTCGCCGGCGGGATGCACCATGCGGCGCGGGAGAAGGCCAGTGGGTTTTGCATCTACAACGATGCGGCCGCCGCCATCCAGTTCCTGCTGGATCAGGGGGTGCAGCGGGTGTGCTACATCGACGTGGACGCGCACCACGGGGACGGCACCGAATCCCTGTTCTGGGACGAGGAGCGGGTGCTGACCATCTCCATCCATGAATCCGGGATGAGCCTGTTTCCCGGCACCGGGTTCGCAAACGAGATCGGCGGGGAGCGGGCGCGTGGCAGTGCGGTGAACCTGGCGCTGCCGGCGATGACCGGGGACGCCGGCTGGATGCGGGCCTACCATGCGGTGGTGCCGCAGCTGGTGAAGGCCTTTGAACCCGAGGTGATCGTCTCCCAGCACGGCTGCGACTCGCACCGGGACGATGACCTGACCAACCTGAAGCTCTCCGTCGATGCCCAACGCCAGGTGGCGCTGGATATCTCCCAGCTGGCAGATGAGGTCTGCGAGGGCCGGTGGATCGCCACCGGCGGGGGCGGGTACAACGTCACCGCCGTGGTGCCGCGCACCTGGAGCCACCTGATCGCGATTGCCGCGGACAAGCCGGTGCCGCTGCGCACCTATGTGCCCGAGACCTTCCGGCGCTACGTGCTGGAAACCTACGGCAAGGCGATGCCGTACCTGATGGGGGACGACGCGGAACTGTGGTGGCGCAACTGGGAGATCGGCTATGACCCGGCCGACCCGGTGGACCGTTCCATCATCGCCACCCGCAAGGAAGTCTTCCCGCTCTACGGACTGGACCCCTGGTTCGACTAGCCCCGGCACCGGCTACCGGCAAAACGCCCTATATGCCGCTAGGGTTATGTCTGTGGCTATTGATGAACTGTTCGCAGCGCTGGCCGAACCGACCCGGCGGCGCATCATGGAGGAACTGAAGGACGAGGCCCTGGCCGTGGGGATGCTGGTCGAGCGCCTGCAGATCTCCCAGCCCACCGTGTCCAAGCACCTGAAGGTGCTGCGCGAGGCGTCGCTGGTGAGCATGACCGCCCAGGGCCAGCGCCGCATCTATTCCCTGGACCTGCCCGCCATTGAGACCCTGGGCCAGTGGTGCGCGGACTTCCTGCCCGAGCCGCAGCCGGCGGAGGCAACCGTCGCCCAGCTCACCGAGGTCACCGCCGCGACCGCTGCGGTGATGCCCGCGAACGCCGGAACCCCGGCCACCACCGCCGCCCAGCAGCTGGGGCGCACCGTGGGGCGCAGCCTGGAACACGTCACCGGCCGGGCCCATGAACTGATTGAGCGTTTCCCCCGTTTCGGGCGCAAACGCTAGGCTGCGCACCACCGCCGAACGTTACGTGCGGCACAAAAAAATTGACGTAAAATTTCCGACATCGCGCACCACCGTGGCATTCTCTTCGGTGGGGCAGTGACGCCGGTTCTGCGGTAGAACTCTGCCCCAGCGCCTGCCCCAAGTGATGAGGAGAGTAACTTGGACCAGCATTTAGCGACTATCCGCGATGAGGTATTCCGCAGGAATCCCGGGGAAGCCGAATTCCACCAGGCCGTTACCGAGGTTTTCGAGAGCCTCGAAGCCGTCTCCCAGAAGCACCCGGAATACGCCGAAGCCGCGATCCTGCAGCGCATGTGCGAGCCGGAACGCCAGATCATCTTCCGTGTGCCGTGGACCGATGACGCCGGACGGGTTCAGATCAACCGCGGCTTCCGCGTCGAGTTCAACTCCGCGCTGGGCCCCTACAAGGGCGGACTGCGCTTCCACCCCTCGGTCTACCTGGGCACCGTGAAGTTCCTGGGCTTTGAACAGATCTTCAAGAACTCGCTGACCGGCATGCCCATCGGCGGCGGCAAGGGCGGTTCGGACTTCGACCCGCGCGGCAAGTCCGATGCGGAGGTCATGCGCTTCTGCCAGTCCTTCATGACCGAGCTGTACCGGCACATCGGCGAATACACCGACGTCCCGGCCGGGGACATTGGCGTGGGCGGGCGCGAGATCGGCTTCCTGTTCGGCCAGTACAAGCGCATCACCAACCGCTACGAGTCCGGGGTGCTCACCGGCAAGGGGCTGAGCTGGGGTGGGTCCCTGGTGCGTCCGGAAGCCACCGGCTACGGTGCGGTCCTCTTCGCCCAGGAGATGCTCGCCACCCGCAACACCAGCTTTGAGGGCCAGCGTGTGGTGGTCTCCGGGTCGGGCAACGTGGCGATCCACGCAATCGAAAAGGCCCAGCAGTTCGGTGCCCACGTGGTGGCGGCCTCGGACTCTGGCGGCTACATCGTGGATGAGAACGGCATCGATGTTCCGCTGCTGCGCCAGATCAAGGAAGTTGAGCGCGAGCGGATCAGCGAATACGCCAAGCGCCGCGGCAGCAAGAAGGCCCGCTACGTTGCGGACGGGAACGTGTGGGACGAAAAGTGCACGGTCGCCCTTCCCTGCGCCACCCAGAACGAGTTGGGGGCCAGCTCGGCCAAGAAGATGATTTCCGGTGGGCTGATCGCGGTGGCCGAAGGTGCGAACATGCCCTGCACCGCCCAGGCGGTTTCCCTGTTCCAGGACGCCGGGGTGCTCTTCGGCCCGGGCAAGGCGGCCAACGCCGGTGGCGTGGCCACCTCCGCGCTGGAAATGCAGCAGAACGCCAGCCGTGACTCCTGGTCCTTCGCCCACACCGAGCGCCGCCTGAGTGAAATCATGATCGGCATCCACGACCGGTGCGCGGCCACGGCCGAGGAATACGGGGTACCGGGCAACTACGTGGCCGGGGCGAACATTGCCGGTTTCGTGAAGGTCGCCGACGCGATGCTCGCCCAGGGGCTGATCTAGGCCCGGGCTTCGGCCTTCGGGCCGGGCACGGCCTTGGAACCGCGGGCGCGGCCGCAGGCGACAGCCACGGCCGCGCCCGCGGCGTGTCCGGCACCTTGCGGATCGCGAACTACTGGTGCGTGCGCGTGTGTTCATGCTTCGAAAAGCGGTCGGCCACCCAGTAGACTATGGTGAAGGTGTACGTGACGTTACCGACGTTGATCACAAGTCGAAGAAGTTCATGTATGCCGACAGCGCGACGAAACAGAGATCAGCGTCAGGAGAAAGTCCCCTATGGCGGATAAACAGAATTTTGCTGGAGCACGATTCATGACTGTGGCCGAGGTGGCCGAGATGATGCGTGTTTCAAAGATGACCGTTTATCGTCTGATCCACGCCGGTGATTTACCCGCCGTGCAGTTCGGCCGCTCCTATCGCGTTCCGGAAAACGCCGTTGAAGCCTACCTGCAGGCCGCAGGTGTCGATCCTCACAGGGGAACTGGATCGTACGGCAGGTAGACGGCAGATAGGATGACCGTGGTCAGAAACCGGCCATGGAGCGGGTAACCTATTAAGGAACGTTTAACGTCCGGTCGGCCGTGCGTGAAGCCTTTGTTGGCTTGATGGTAACGCGGTCGATGCATTTATTTAGTCTGTGAGGAACCACTATGGGCTCAGTTGTTAAGAAGCGCCGCAAGCGTATGTCGAAGAAGAAGCACCGCAAGCTGCTTCGCAAGACTCGCCACCAGCGCCGCAACAAGAAGTAGTCTCGCACCGCGAAACATGTTCTTGGAGATGATCGCCATCGCCCGAAGGCTTTGCCCTTGGCGGTGGCGATTGTTGTATCCCCAAGCTGTCGACGGCGTGCCGCCGCAGGACCGGGCCGCCTTCGACACCGGCACCCCCACCAAGCAGCTACCCGATGGGCGATGGGGGAGGCGCTGGGCGCCGAGACCGGTTAGCGGCCGCCGCCGTGCCGCAGCCGCTGCAGGCTGCGCCGGGCCGCCCACAGGGCGCCAATGACCCCGGCCAGCTTCAGGCTCACCCGGGCCGCACGCTGCCCGGTGCGGAAGTCATAAACTTGCCAGCCGCGCTCCTTGGCGTAGGCGCGCAGCCGGGCATCGGGGTTGATGGCCACCGGGTGGCCGACAACCTCCAGCAACGGCACGTCATTGTAGGAATCCGAGTATCCCCAGGACCCAGCGAGGTTGATGTTCTGCTGCTGGGCCAGCTCCAGCACCGCCTGCGCCTTGTCCGCGCCGTGCAGGATGGGGCCGGTCAGCCGTCCGGTGTATTCCCCGTTTTCGCTTTCCACCCGGGTTCCCAGGGCTCCGGTCAGTTCCAGGCGCCGGGCGATCACCCCGGCCACCTCGGTGGGGGTGGCGGTGACCAGCCAGACCTCGCGCCCCACGTTCAGGTGCTGGCGGGCAATGGCCACGGTCCCGCCCCACAGCTTGGGGTGAATGAATTCGTCATAGATCTCATCCCCGAGCTCGCGCATCTGCTCGACCTTCACCCCGCGCACCATGTCGAGGGCCCGGTCACGGATGGCGGTGATGTCGCCCAGGTGCTCCCCACGGGCCAGGAAGCTAAGCTGCTTGAGCGCGAAGAACAGCACCTCGCGGAAGTGGAAGAACTTGTGCTGGTGCATCTTGCGGGCCACCGCGTACAGCGAGGCTCCGCGCACCAGGGTGTTGTCAACGTCAAAGAACGCCGCGATCCGCCCCTCGGTGGGGGCAGGATGCTGCGCAGTGTCCCGTACTTCGTTGGCTTCCATTAGCCCAAGTTTAGCCGGTGGCCCTGCGCTTCTTCCCGCGGGGCCGGCCCCGGGCGGGGCGTCGCAAAGCGGCGCCAACACCCGTGCCCGGGATGCGGCGTGAGAACATGGAAGGGTGAAACAGACTCCCGAAATCCAGCTGTTGGTGCGCCAGGAATGCCATTTGTGCGCTGCCGCCCGCCAGACCGTGGCCGAGGTGACCTCGCGCCTGGGAATGAGCTTCAGTGAAGTGGACATCGACACCCGCCCAGAATTGCGTGAGCAACACCATGAAGAGGTGCCGGTGCTGCTGATCGACGGGCAGGTCCGGGACTTCTGGCGAATCGACCCGCAACGGCTCGAACGCCTGCTGCGCGAGCACTAGGCCGCAGCCCGTTCCGCCGCTGACCCCAACCGAAAGAGCCCTCCTTGCCCCTATCCGAACCGCGAATCCTGCCCGAGGCCACGCTGATGCGTCTAACGCAGTACCTGCGGGCCTTGAACGCCTTGGACACCCAGGGCGTGGAACGCACCAGTTCGGGGGTCCTGGCCGAGGCGGCCGGGGTGAATCCGGCGATCCTGCGCAAGGACCTGTCGCTGCTGGGCTCCTACGGCACCCGCGGGGTGGGCTACGTGGTGCGCGAACTGGCCGACCATATCAGCCGCACCCTGGGCCTGGATCAGGACTGGCGGGTCCTGATCATCGGGGCCGGCAACCTCGGGCGCGCCCTGAGCGGGTACGCCGGATTCCGTTTCCGCGGCTTCCACGTCAAGGCCATGCTGGACAGCGACCCGGACCTTGTGGGGCATCGGGTCGGGGAACTGGTGGTGCGCGACGCAGCCGAACTGGGTGCGGTGGTCACCGAGCAGCAGATCAACATCGCGGTGCTGGCGGTGCCCGGCGCGGCTGCCCAGCCGCTGGTGGACCAGCTGGCCGATGCCGGGGTGAAAAGCATCCTCAGCTTCGCCCCGCACGTCATCCGTGCCCCCAGGGGGGTGGAGGTGCGCCGGGTGGATCTGTCCACCGAACTGCAGATCCTGGCCTACCACGCGGTGCGCAACGACCTGGAAACCGGGCAGGGGCCACTGTCCGGGCTGGGAACCGAAGCCTAGGATTCTTGGGCTCCACCTCAGAGCCGCACCTCGGAGCCGAGCACGATGGTGCGTTCGGGCGGCAGCTGGAACATTTCCGCGCGCGGGGCCTGGTTCTTCTCCAATGCCACAAACAGCCTGCGCCGCCACCGGCGCAGGCTTTCCGGGTGCGGGCTGTGCAGGGTGAGCACCGAGAGGAAATACAGCGCCTGGCTGAAATCGATGTCGCACTCGGGCACCTGGTCGTGCACCAGCGCCAGGTTCGCCGGAATGTTCTGCCGGTCCAGGTAGCCGGTGTGGATGGTGATCCGGGTGATGCCGTGGCTGGCGCTCAAATGCTGGTCCACCTCAAAGCGCGAGTGCACCGGTACGTGTGGGCGGTGCGCGTAGGCGATCCGCACGATCACCACTTGTTCGTGCAGCATCCGGAAAATCCGGGTGCACAGCAGCAACGACAGGGGAGTGCTGTGCAGGTTCGGGTGCGGGAAGACCGCCACCCCGGCCGTACGGCGCAGGTTGGGGGCGGACAGTGCTTCCACAAAGCCGCTGAACGAGCCCTCCAGCTCGGCCCGGTAGGCCGCCACGGTGCGGAACCCGCGCTGCCAGGTGGTCATCACCACCAGCATGCCCCCGGCCAGGGCCAGCGGCACCCAGCCCCCGGAAAGCAGCTTGGCCGAGTTCGCCGCCAGCAGCACCACTTCCAGCAGCCCGATGGCCAGCAGGTAGGCTCCGACCTTCCACCAGCGCCAGCGCCACACCAGCACCGCGAAGATCAGGAAGATCACCGATTCCAGCAGCAGGGTCCCGGTCACCGCCAGGCCGTAGGCGTTGGCCAGCCCGGAGGAGGACCCGGCGACCACCATCACGGTGAGCACCGCGGCCAACAGCACCCAGTTCACGCCGGGAAGGTAGATTTGTTCCTCGTCGCGCCGGGAGGTGTACTTCACGCTCAGCCGGGGCAGCAACCCCAATCGCATCGCCTGGCGGGTCACCGAGTAGGCCCCGGCAATCACCGCCTGGGAGGCGATCACGGTGGCCAGCGTGGCATAGATGACCAGCGGCACCCGCAGGGCCGGCGGGGCCAGGTAGAACATCGGGTTTTCCACCGCCTGCGGGTACCCAGTACCAGGGCGCCCTGCCCCAGGTACACCAGCAGCAGGGCGGGCATCACCACCCACAGCCATGCCCGGCGCACCGCCCGGGCGCCGAACAGGCCCATGTCCGCGTACAGGGCCTCGGCCCCGGTCACCGTCAGCACGATCGCCCCAAACAGGATGAACCCCTGCACCGGGTGGTTCAGCAGCAGCAGGCCGGCCCACTGTGGGGACAATCCCAGCAGGATCTGCGGGTGCGCGGCGATCTGCGGCAGCCCCAGCGCCGCCAGGAGGAGGAACCAGCCGAGCATGATCGGTCCCAGGGCGCGGGCGACCCTGCCGGTGCCGAAGGGCTGGATGGCGAACAAAACCAGCAGCACGGCCACGGCCGCCGGGAGGATGAGCCCGGCCAGGGCCGGGGAGACGGTGGCCATCCCCTCCACGGCGCTGAGCACGGAGATTGCCGGGGTGATCACCGAGTCGCCGAAGAACAGCGCCGCCCCGGCCATCGCCAGCACGGTGACCAGCACCATGCCTCGGGCGGAGGTCAGCCGGGAGCGCAGCAGCCCCAGCAGCGCCAGGATCCCGCCCTGCCCATGGTTGTCCGCCCGGGTCACCAGCAGCACATACTTCACCGTGACGATCAGGGTCAGTGTCCACAACACCATGGAGATCACCCCGTAGAGGTTCTCGGCGTCCACGGGCACCGCGTTGTGCTCCATGCTGAAGGCGGTGTGCAACGCGTACAGCGGACTGGTGCCGATATCCCCAAAGACCACCCCCAGGGCCCCCAGCCCCGCGGTGGCCGCCCCCTGGGAGCTGATGCCGCGGCGGCCCCGGTTGGGCCCGGCGGCGGCGCGCTTTGCCTGAGGCGACGGTTCCGACCTGGGAAAACGGTTCGGGCGATGGTGCGGCCTGCTGATCCGGTGCTGGGCAACCATGACCTTATTGTGCGCCCCTTGACGGGGAAAGGAACCGGTGGACCGGGGATATTTTTTTCGGGAACCGGCCAGGCGTTAACGACCGAACCCCACCGGCGCTCCGGGTCGTGAGGCCGGTGCCGGTGGGGTTCGAAGGCTGGGTGAGCGGGTGCGGTCTAGCGGTAGCCGGCCTGCCGGGCGGCGCGGCGCTGGGCAATGTACTGGCTGGAGGGACGCAGCCAGGAGCACACGACGCCGGCGATGCCCAGCAGCACGCTGGCCACGTAGGCGGTGGTCAGAATTCCCACGTCCGCGGCATTGGCGTACATCGCGATGGTCGGCACCACGCTCAGCAGGCCCAGCAGCGACAGGGCGGCCAGGACGGTGGCGATGATGCGCATGGCGTTCACGCCGCGGCCAACGAAGAAGCCAACTAGGAAGTAGGCGATCAGGGTCAGGACAATCGAGACCATGGTGAAGGCGGTCATCGCCCCGGAGATCGCGTTCATCATCTGGTCGGGGTTCTCCAGCATCTGCTGCAGCTGCGGGTCATTGCCCAAGCTCGGATCCGCTTCCATCTGGCGGCGCAGTTCGGACTGGAACAGGTCCCACTCCGAACGGATGATGCCGGCGAAGAACTGGGTGCGGTCCAGCAGCCAGCTGCTCAGGGCCGAGACCACACCGGCGGCCAGGATCAGCCAGAACGCCAGCTGCAGGGTGCGGGGACGCTCTGCCGGGGGCTGCACCGGAGCGTACCCGCCGGATGGAGGGTAGGCGTACTGCGGGGGCTGGGCATAGGGATTGGATTGTTGCGAAGGATCCGGCTGCCCGTACGGGTTGGAGCCGTACGCCGGGGGCTGGGGCGCCGAACCCCCGTAGGGGTTGTAGGGCGTGGAACCCTGCGGCTGGTCGCCGGGCTGGTTCGGGTCAGTGGAACTCATGGGAACTTCCTTCATGCGACTGCTGGATTATCTACCACAACCCTAGTGGATGGGGGTTTGCGCCGGACACCTCCGAAAGGATGGTTTTTGTATATGCGAATCCCATGCGCAGGCTGTGAAAACTTGAGTGTGGCCACAATCCGACGGTTTTCCCGAAAATCTTTGAGAGAATGAGTCCATGCCTAAATCGACCGTCCATTTGCTGCGCCATGGGGAAGTGCAGAACCCCGATCGCATCCTCTACGGGCGGATCCCCGGTTACGGGTTATCCGAACTGGGAATGGAAATGGCCGAACGCGCCGGAAAGTACTTCGGCGAGCAGGCCGCGGAGGGCGCGAAACTGGTGCGCCTGGTCGCCTCCCCGCTGCTGCGGGCCCAGCAAACCGCTGCCCCCACCGCCGCGGCCCTGGAACTGCCGATCCTCACCGATGAGCGGGTCATCGAGGCCGGGAACCGTTTTGAGGGTCTGTCCCGCATTGCCAACCGCCTGCGCGAGCCGCGCTACTGGCCCTACATCATCAACCCGCTCAAGCCCTCCTGGGGCGAACCCTACAGCGAACAGGTCGATCGGATGCGCCTGGCCATGCAGGAGCACCGCAAGGCCGCGGTCGCCGAGGCCGGGGACGGCGCCGAGGTGGTCATCGTCTCCCACCAGCTGCCGATCTGGGTGACCCGCCGCGCCTCCCAGGGCCAGCGCCTGTGGCATGATCCGCGCCAGCGCGAATGCACGCTGACCTCGATCACCAGTTTTGAATTCTCGGACGACCAGTTGGTGAACCTGTCGTACCACGAACCGTGCGCCGACCTGCTGGCCGGTGCCGCAAACATCCCTGGAGCCTGACACCCATGACTGATTCGTCGAATCCCGCAGCACGCATCGGGCGGCGGAGCCTGTTGCGTTCGGCGTTCCTGGCCGCCGCGGTGATTCCGCTGGCCGCCTGCGCCACCGATGACCCGCTGGCCGAACAGGCCCGCAGCGGGGACAACAAGAACTACATTGCCGGGGACGGCGCGGTGGAGGAATACGCGGTCGAAAAGCGCACCGACCCGGTGCAGATCAGCGCCAGCACCTATCAGGGCACCAAGGTGGAGCTGGCCCAGTTCCAGGGCGCCCCGGTGGTCATGAACTTCTGGTACGCCGCCTGCGCCCCGTGCCGCATCGAGGCCCCACACCTGCGCAAGCTCAGCGAGGAATTCGGGGAAAAGGTCCATTTCTTGGGCGTGAACGTGCGTGATGAGAAGGAAGCGGCGCTGGCCTTCGAACGCACCTTCAAGATCCCCTATGAGTCCGTGCAGGACACCGACGGGAAGATCCAGCTGGCCATGACCCAGTACGTGCCGCTGCAGGCGGTGCCCACCACCCTGGTGCTCGACCGCCAGGGCCGGGTGCGCGCCCGGGTGATCGGTGCCGTGGAGGAAACCACCCTGCGTGCCCTGATTAAGTCTGGACTGAACGAGGAACTGTGAACCTGGCCGTGACGACCAACCAGTTTTCCCAGATCGCGCTGGACGGATCGCTGTTTCTTGCCGGACCGGTGGCCCTGCTGGCCGGGCTGGTCTCCTTCCTCTCTCCCTGCGTGCTGCCGCTGGTTCCCGGGTATCTGGGGTACGTCACCGGGCTGACCGGGGCGGATCTGCGTGAACACCGCCGCGGCCGGGTGTTGGCCGGGGTGCTGCTGTTCATCCTGGGGTTCTCGGTGGTGTTCATCTCCGCCGGGGTGCTCTTCAGCCAGGTGACCGCGTGGATGCGCTTCAACGGCGCCTGGGTGACCCAGCTGCTGGGCGTGGTGGTGATCATCATGGGCGTGGTGTTCATGGGCGGGATCTCCTTCCTGCAGCGCGACCGCAAGATCCACCGCCGGCCCCCGGCCGGGTTGTGGGGAGCCCCGGTGCTCGGGCTGACCTTCGGTCTGGGCTGGGCCCCGTGCATTGGCCCGACCCTCTCGGCGGTGCTGATCATGAGCACCGGCACCGACGCGAACGTGGCCCGCGGCGCGCTGCTGACCTTCTTCTACTGCCTCGGGCTGGGCGTGCCGTTCGTGCTGATCGCCCTGGGGATGCGCCGCGGCATGGGCACCTTGGACTTCTTCCGCCGGCACCAACTGGCGATCATGCGCTTTGGTGGCGGATTGCTGATTGCGCTGGGCATCGTCATGGCCACCGGCCTGTGGGGCAGCTGGGTGGCCGAATTGCAGAACTGGTTTGCCAATGAAGTGAGGTTGCCGATCTGATGGCACAACGCGATCACACCCCGCACCCGTCCGCACCTGCCGACGCACCCGGTACCGCCGGGAGCACCGCGGCCGGCCGCGGCACCGGCGGTGCCACCAAGACCCGCAAGGGCAAGGGCGGGAAAAACAACCGGGGCGATGCCCCGGCCCTGGGCCCGCTGGGCATGCTGCGCTGGATCTGGACCCAGCTGACCTCCATGCCCACCGCGCTGTTCCTGCTGCTGCTGTTGGCGGTCGCCGCGGTGCCGGGCTCGATTTTCCCGCAGCGCCGGGTGAACCCGGAAATGGTGAACCAGTACTTCGTGGACAACCCGGACAGCGCGCCGTGGCTGGACCGGTTCCAGCTCTTTGACGTGTACTCCTCGGCGTGGTTCTCCGCGATCTACATTCTGCTGTTCATTTCGCTGGTCGGCTGCATCATCCCGCGCATCAAGAAGCACGCCAAGGCGCTGCGCACCCCGCCGCCGCGCACCCCCGCGCGCTTGAACCGGCTGCCGCAGTACACCCGCCTGGAATTTGCCGCCAGCGCCGGGCAGCTGCCCGGCGAGGACGAGGTCATCGCCACCGCCCACAAGATCCTCAAGCGCCGCGGCTACCGCGCCGAGGCCCGGGGGAGCGGGGCCGGGGCCTCGGTGGCCGCCGAACGCGGCTACACCCGTGAAATCGGCAACCTCACCTTCCACATCTCCCTGGTCGGCGTGCTGTTGTCCATGGCCCTGGGCGGGGCCTTCGGCTACGGCGGGCAGCGGGTCATCGTGGAGGGCGAGACGTTCGTGAACTCGCTGGTTTCCTACGACTCCTTCTCCCCGGGCACCTATTTTGATGCCGAGAACCTGGAACCGTATTCGGTGACCCTGGACAAGTTCGACATCCTCTTCGACCGGGAATCCGAAACCCACTTCGGCCAGCCGCTGGACTTCACCGCGCACGTGACCACCCGGCGCTCCCCGGACGCGGAGCCGGAAAAGGAAGAGCTGAAGGTCAACCATCCGCTGCGCATCAACGGCGCGGATGTGTACCTGGTGGGCAACGGCTACGCCCCGGTGGTCACGGTGCGTGACGGCAACGGGGATGTGGCATTCTCCGGCCCGGTGGTTTCGGTGCCGCAGGACTCGGTGTACACCTCCCTGATGGTGGCCAAGGTCCCCGACGCCAAGCCCGAACAGCTGGGCTTCCAGGGATTCCTGCTGCCCACAGCGATGCTGGACGAGAACGGCTTTGGCATCTCCGGGGACCCCAACGCCATCAACCCGCAGCTGCACCTGAACTCCTACGCCGGGGATTTGGGCGTGGATGACGGGGTGCCGCAGAACGTGTACGTACTGGACACCGAGAAGATGACCGAGCTGAACTCGCGTTCCCAGGACGCCGGCGGCATCATCCTGGAAGCCGGGCAGACCTACGAATTGCCGGACAATGCCGGTAGCATCACCTTCGAGGACTTGAAGCGGTACATCGCGGTGGACATCAACGCCGACCCGGGCAAGCTGCCGATTGCGATCTTCGCCGGGCTGGCCCTGGTGGGGCTGGCGGTTTCGCTGTTCACCCCGCGCCGGCGCGTGTGGGTCAAGCTCACCGATGAGGGTGGGCAGCGCGGCATCGAGTTCGCGCTGCTGGCCCGCGGCGAGGACCCGCGGCTGGAAAACGAGGCCCGCGAACTGCGGCGCATCTTTGAGAAAACATGGCCGGTGGCTGATGAGCCGGATTCGGACGAGCACGAACTAGGAGAAGACCGTGGGCACTAACAGCGCCTTGGAACCCATTAACGAGACCCTTGGGGTGTACAGCCAGCTGTTCATGCTGCTGTCGGCCATGGTGTACGCGGTCGCGTTCATCTTCTACGCACTGGATCTGGTGCAGTCGAACAAGACCATCGCCGAACTGGACGCCGCCGCCCTGCAAAGCGACCAGAAGTCGCTGGTGACCGCCGGCGCCTCGGGCGGCAAACCGCGGCGGACCAAGAACGCGCGCGCCGACCTGATGGGCGAGCACGTGGTCAACGACAAGATGACCTACACCGCCAGCTCCGCCAAACGCGGCATGGCCCGCATCGCCGTCGTGCTGACCTGGCTGGGCGTGCTGATGCACGGTTTCGCCGTGGTTTCCCGGGCGCTGGCCGCGAACCGGGTGCCCTGGGGCAACATGTACGAGTTCCTCACCACCGGTGCGTTCGTGGTCGCGGCCGTGTACGTGGTGGCACTGCTGCTGAAGGACCTGCGCTTCATGGGCACCTTCATCATCGGACTGGTGACCCTGATGCTGTGCGCGGCCACCATCGGCTTCCCCACCCCGGTTGGCCACCTGGTGCCGGCGCTGCAGAGCCCCTGGATTGTGATCCACGTGTCCATCGCGGTGCTGGCCTCGGCATTGTTCTCCATCAGCTTCGCCATGAACGTGCTGCAGCTGCTGCAGCACTCCCGGATGAACCGCCTGGCCGAGGGCAAGAACGACCGGCTGCCGTTCATGCGTCTGGTGCCCGGGGCCGGTGCCCTGGAGAACTTCGCCTACCGGATCAACACCATCGCGTTCGTGATGTGGACCTTCACCGTGATGGCCGGCGCCATCTGGGCCGAGGCGGCCTGGGGACGCTACTGGGGTTGGGACCCGAAGGAAGTATGGTCATTCGTGATCTGGGTGGTCTATGCCGGCTACCTGCACGCGCGCGCCACCGGCGGCTGGACCGGGCCGCGTTCGGCTTGGCTGTCGATCATCGGCTACGGTTGCGTGATCTTCAACTTTACGGTGGTCAACATCTACTTCAACGGCCTGCATTCCTACGCCGGAATCTAGTCCCGGCAGTACTCAGGGCGCCGACGCGGTCAACTGCGTCGGCGCCCTTTTTGTCTTCACCCTCCGCGGTGGCATCATCGGCGCGGGCTTGACCGTTCCCTGTTCTGGTTGACTTCCGCCCGGGCCGGGATGACGCTGGAGACAAGAAAGCCCCAGGCGACGCTGCCGCAGGCACGCGGCCTGGCCACCTATCGGTGGGCGGACTTGGGGCCGGGAAGGGGAACAACCATGAGCGGAGAGCAGCTGGCGGCGGCGCTGGAGGCCGAACACCGCCGGATTGATTCGGGGATTGAGGACTTCCTGGCCCGCCAAGCCACCGGTGCCCGGGCCCGGGAGTCCCTGGGGGCCGCCCTGGCGGCCCTGCGGCGGCACATTTACCTGGAAGAGGTGATCCTCTTCCCGTCGTTGCGTGGCGGGTCACTGGACATGGCCCTGTTCGTGATGGAGCGTGAGCACGGGCGGCTGTGGGACCTGCTGGACGCCCTGGATCAGCGCCAGGGGCAGTGGGGCGGGGCAGAAGCCCGCCAGCTGTGTCAGCGGCTGCTGCAGACGCTGGAGAAGCACAACGCGAAGGAAGAGCCCATCATCTACCCGCAGGCCGATGAGGGGCTGGAGGATGCCGCGGCACGCTGGCTGGGGGAGTTCTTGGCCACCGGGCAGATGCCCGAGGGGTGGCGGTGCGCCCGGGCCAGCGCCTAGGAGCCGCCCGCCGGGGTGGGGACTAGTTGTCCTTGGAGTTCGGATTGCCCGCAGAACCGTTGTGGTTGTGGTCCTCCGGATCGGCGTGATCCTCACCGGATTCGGCTTCCTTGCGCTTGAGATCCGCCTCACGCTGGTTCAGTTCGGCTTCACGCTGCTGCTGGCGGCGCCACACCTCCAGCTGACGCAGGAAGTCCTCGTCGTCATCCGGCGCGTTGCTGCGCGGGGCGGCGGCCGGGGCGGAGAAGACGCCGGGACGACCCAGCACGTACCACAGTCCGGCGCCGATCAGCGGCAGCAGCAGGATCACCACGAGCCACGCCGCCTTGGGAAGCGAGCGCACCTGATGGCGGTCGGTGCGGGCACAGTCGATCAGGGTGTAGATCGTTACCGCAACGGCGACGAGTGCTGCGAAGATAATAAAGCGGACCATATACCTAGTCTAGTAAAAATACCTCGGCTTATTGCTCGGTAGACTGGACTATGTGCAGTTTCTAAAATACTCCGTGCTCCGCCTGGGGATCTTCCTCATCGTTTTCTTCGCGCTCTGGCAGCTGATGGGCTGGCCGATCTTTGTTGCCGCGCTGATCGGGCTGATCATCGCCTTTGCGGTCACCTACCTGTTCTTCAACAAGCTTCGGCTGGCCGCCGGGGCGGATGTGCAGCGGCTCTTTTCCCGCACCAGCAGCCGCAAGACCCCGAAGCAGCGGGCCGATGAGGACGTCGAGGACGCCTTCGACGAACAGCAGCGCCACGACGGCCAGTAGCCGAGGGCGTCACGCCCGGTGCTGCTAGCCCAGCAGCTGCAGCACGATGGCCAGGGTGAACAGCAGGGCGTAGGCCAGGTTCAGGATCCCGGTCTGCTTCAGCACCGGGACCAGCCGGGACGCGTCCGGCTGGCGCAGCATCAGCCAGCACGGGCGGATGGCCGCCAATGCGGTGGCCAGGATCAGCCACATCCACGGGTAGGTGGTGGTCAGCAGCACCGGCAGGATGATGGCGACCGCCACCATGGCCACATAGCTGATGCGGGCCAACTGGTCGCCCAGGCGCACCGCCAGGGTCAGTTTGCCCGCCGGCTTGTCGGTGGCGATGTCCCGCACGTTGTTGGCCATCAGCAGGGCGGTGCCGATCAGGCCGGTGCCCACCGCCCCGATCAGTGAGGCCTCGGTGATCCGCCCGATTTGGGTGTAGGTGGTGCCCATGGTCGCCACCAGGCCGAAGAAGATGAATACGTACACGTCACCCCAGCCGCGGTAGCCGTAGGGGTTGCGTCCACCGGTGTAGCCCCAGGCGGCGAAAATCGCCGCCACCCCGACCAGCAGCAGCGGCCAGGAGGCGGAGATGATCACCAGCACCAGCCCGGCCAGGGCGGCCAGCCCGAAGCATCCGAAGGCCGCGTTGCGCACCTGCCGGGGTTCGGCGGCCCCCGAGCCGGTCAGCCGCAGCGGGCCGACCCGGTCCGCGTCCGTGCCGCGGATGCCGTCGGAGTAGTCATTGGAATAGTTCACCCCGACCTGCAGCAGCAGGCCGACCAGTAGCGCCAGCAGGGCCCGAACCCAGTGCACTTCACCGGCAGCGCCGGCCGCGGCAGCCGTTCCGATCACCACCGGGGCGATGACGATCGGCAGGGTGCGCAGACGCGCTCCGGCAACCCACTGGGAGATGGAGGCCACGGGGGATTCCTTTCGGGAAGGGAAGACTGACCCTCTATTTTCGCCCGAAAACCCATTCGACGCGAATCCATGGGGCTGGCTCACATGGCGGAGAGCTGCTCAATCACCAGCCGGCGGTTGACCTTCCCGTTGGGCAGCAGCGGCAGGCCCTGCGGGTAGTGGCGCACCCGCTTGGGCACGGCCGGGGCTCCGAAGGTGCGCCGCACCGCCTCGAACGCCGGGGCGGTGTCGCTGGGGCCGCTGAACGCCAGACCCACCGCCTGACCCCACTGCCCGTCGGGCACCGGAACCACCAGGCACTGGTCAAAGAACTCATCCAGCAGCCCCTCCACCTGCCCGGCCGAGAGCTTGATTCCACCGGTATTGATGACGTCATCCACCCGGCCGTGGATCTGCAGCTTGTTGTTCTCAATGCTGCCCAGGTCATCGGTCAGGTACCAGCGCCGGCCCTCGCGCAGCACAAAGTGCCGGGCGGTGGCCTGTGGATCGGCAAGATATCCGTCGGCCAGCATCGGGCCGCTGACCAGAATCCGCCCGTTTTCCTCCCGCAGGCTCACCCCGGGCAGGGCGGTGCCGTTGTAGACCAGCCCGCCGGCGGTCTCCGAGGACCCGTAGGTCTGGAAGATCTTCAGCCCCAGGTGCCGGGCGGCGGTGAGCAGGTCACGGCTGGCCCGTGCCCCGCCGAGCAGGATCGCGTCAAGGGACTTCAGGGCCGCGACGGTGCGCGGCGCCGGGTTATCCAGCAGCCGGGCCAACTGGGTGGGCACCAGGGAGGTGAGCTTGTTGGCCTCGGTGAGCTGCTCGGCGGCCTCGGTGAACTTCTGGGCGCTGAACCCGCCGTTCGTTTCCATGGCCACCGGGGTGGTGCCGGCAAACAGGGAACGGGTCAGCACGCTCAGCCCGGCGATGTAGTGCACCGGCAGGGCCAGCAGCCACTGGCCCTGCAGCCCCAGGAACTCGGCGGTGGCCTGTGAACTGGCGGCCATCGCCGCGGTGGACAGCACCGTGCGCTTGGCCCGCCCGGTGGAGCCGGAGGTGCGCACCACCAGCAGCGGATCGGTGAATCCCGGCAGCTGCTGGGGCTGCAGGTACTCCACGCGGGCGCCTTCGGGCGTCCCGGCGTCGGCGACCACCTCAATGGCCGGGCCGCCTTCATTGATGGCCCGGGACAGTGCGGTGTGCACCTGCTCGTGCAGCGAGTTCGGTTGCATTGCCTGGTCCGGCCCTAGAAGTAGTACGGGTAGTCGGCCCAGTTCGGTTCGCGCTTGCCCAGGAAGGCGTCGCGTCCCTCCACCGCCTCATCGGTCATGTAGGCCATGCGGGTCGCCTCCCCGGCGAAGACCTGTTGGCCGGCCAGCCCGTCATCGGCCAGGTTGAAGGCGAACTTGAGCATGCGCAGGGCCTGCGGGGACTGGCGGGCAATGTCGGCGGCGTACTGCAGGGCCACCTCTTCGAGCTGCTCGTGCTCCACCGCCTCGTTGACCGCGCCCATGCGCACCATGTCCTCGGCCGAGTATTCGCGGGCCAGGAAGAAGATTTCGCGGGCCGCCTTCTGCCCCACCTGGCGGGCCAGCAACGCCGAACCATAGCCGGCGTCGAAGGAACCCACGGTGGCGTCGGTCTGCTTGAACTTGCCGTGCTGCTTGGAGGCGATGCTCAGGTCCGAGACCACGTGCAGCGAATGCCCGCCACCGGCCGCCCAGCCGTTGACCACGGCAATGACCACCTTGGGCATGGTACGCATCAGGCGCTGGACCTCAAGGATGTGCAGCCGCCCGGCGCGGGCCGGGTCGATGGATTCCCGGGTCTCACCCTCGGCGTAGCGGTAGCCGTCGCGGCCGCGGATGCGCTGGTCCCCGCCGGAGCAGAAGGAATGCCCGCCGTCCTTGGGGGAGGGGCCGTTGCCGGTGAGCAGGACCGTTGCCACGTCACTGGTCATCCGCGCATGATCCATGGCCCGGTAGAGCTCATCAACGGTATGCGGGCGGAAGGCGTTGCGCACCTCGGGGCGGTTGAAGGCGATGCGCACGGTGGGCAGGTCACGGACCACCGCCGCATTGGCGTCACGCTCCACCTGGCGGTGATAGGTGATGTCGGTGAAGTCGAACCCTTCAACCTCACGCCAGCGCTGGGCGTCAAAGATGTCGGAAACCTGCTCGGGCAGGGCGGAATTATTATGGCTACTCACCCTATGCATGCTAGTCCCTTCACCGCCGCGCGGGCATCTCACCCGGGGCTCGGCGTGTGCCGCGCACGGTGCGGGGCGGCGGGGCCAAACAACACAGCCGCGGGGTGGGAACACGATCAAGCAGTCGTGTTCCCACCCCGCGGCTCGCCCTGCATGGGGCGTGGTCGTCCAGTGGGCCGGAGGCCCGGTGGGCGACTAGGCCTGGGTTTCGGTGCGCGGCGGCACCTGGGCCAGGATGCCGGTGTCCAGGGCATCGGGGATCTCGGTGCCGCGCAGCGAAGCGCCGGCGGTTTCGGGCATGAAGCGGATGGCGACCATGCCGATGAGACAGGCGGCCATCATGTACACCGCCGGAATCAGCAGGAACCCGGTGGCGTCAATGAGCGCCTCGTTGGCCATCGCCGCGGTGCCGCCAAAGATGGCGGTGGCCACGTTGTAGGTGATCGCGAACCCGGCGAAGCGCACCTGGGAGGGGAACATCGCCGGGAAGGTGGCGGTGATGGTGGCCAGCTGCGGGATGTAGAGCAGGCCCAGGACCGCGAAGGCCACGATCGCCCAGGCGAAGCTTTGGCCTATCAGCCAGAACATCGGCAGGGCCAACACGAACAGGCCAATCACCGAGGTATACCACATCGGCTTGCGGCCCACCTTGTCGGAAAGGGAGCCGGCAAACGGGATCACGCCCATCATGGCGACCTCACCGATCAGGATGACCGCCAGCGAGGCGTTGGAGCTCAGCCCCAGCTGCTGTTCCAGGTAGGTGGGCATGTAGGTCAGCAGGGTGTAGTTGACCACGTTCAGCGCGATGACCAGGCCGGTCATCACCAGCATGGGGCGCCAGTATTCGCTGACCAGTTCCTTCAGTGAGCTGCCCTGCTCGACCTCGCCGGCCTCCTCCAGCTCCTGGAATACCGGGGTGTCCTCGATCTTGTTACGCAGGTACAGCCCGACCAGGCCCATGGGCAGGGCCAGGAAGAACGGGATGCGCCAGCCCCAGGCCATCATGGCGTCCTCGGACAGCAGCAGCTGCATGCCCAGCATCACGGCAGTACCCAGGGCGAAGCCGCCCAGGGTGCCGAATTCCAGGAAGGAGCCGAAGAAGCCGCGCTTGCGGTCCGGGGCGTATTCGGCCATGAAGGTCGCCGCCCCGCCGTACTCGCCGCCGGTGGAGAATCCCTGGATCATGCGCAGCAGCACCAGCAGGACCGGCGCCAGCACGCCCACCTGCTGGAAGGTCGGCAGCGCACCGATCAGGAAGGTTGCCCCGGACATCATCAGGATGGTCAGGGCCAGGATTTTCTTGCGGCCCAGCTTGTCGCCCAGCGGGCCCCACACCAGCCCGCCCAGCGGGCGCACCAGGAAGGAGAGGGCGAAGGTGGCCAGGGCCATCAGGGTGCCACCCTCGGAGGGGAAGAAGTGGGCAGTAATGTAGGTGACCGCCACGGCGTAGATGCCGTAGTCGAACCACTCGGTCAGGTTACCCATCGCCGATGCGGCCGTGGCCTTGCGGATTTCGCTGCGCCCGGCGGCAGTGTTCATGTCTGGGCCAATGTCCAGGTCCAGATCGGGAGTGAAATGTGGTGAATTATCGGAGTTATCTGGTTGGCTGCTTACCGGTGGCATTACTGCTCCGTCGTCGTTCAGCTTTCCGTCGACCGGATGCCCAAAACCGGTGCCCGCGGCACGGCCTTGGTAACGGTCCACGATCTGGAATCAGGTCCAGAGTCGGTCAAGCAGAAGAGACTACTTGGCGTTGCGGAAGATATCAAGGCTTTGACATGGAATTCTTTGCCTGCGGATTCGGATAAACCCAGTCTGACCTCACTAACTAGCCCTATACTGTTGCTTGGTTCACATTCGCGTTCTTGACCACCACATTGGCACAATGGGATTCTAATAGTGAACGAATGGTCGGTAAGTATTCAGGGGCGTTTCCCGCCCCTGTCCGGTCCGGCATTCCCAGCGTCCGGCCCGCACGGCGGGCGGGGCGCATCGGGCCAGCAGACAAAGGAGTTTTCATGACCGAGGCATTTTTGGTCGGTGGCGCGCGCACGCCCGTGGGCCGCTACGGAGGGGCACTGAGTTCGGTGCGTCCGGATGACATGGCGGCGCTGACGATTCGCAGCGTCATCGAACAGGCCGGGATCGACCCCTCGGCCGTGGATGAGGTCATCTACGGCAACGCCAACGGTGCCGGGGAGGAAAACCGCAACGTGGCCCGCATGGCCTGGCTGCTGGCCGGGTACCCGGACACCGTACCGGGCATCACCGTCAATCGGCTGTGCGCCTCGGGGATGAGCGCCATCACCATGGCCAGCCACATGATCAAGGCCGGTGCGGCGGACATCGTCGTCGCCGGCGGGGTGGAATCAATGTCCCGCGCCCCGTGGGTCATGGAAAAGCCGACCAAGGCCTTCGCCAAGCCCGGAGCCACCTTCGACACCTCCATCGGCTGGCGCTTTACCAACCCGCGGTTCCTCTCCGGGGAACTGGCCCGCGAGGGCAAAGCCACCTACTCCATGCCCGAGACGGCCGAGGAAGTGGCCCGGGTCTATAACATCTCCCGCGAGGACTGCGACGAATTCGCCTACCAGTCCCACCAGAAGGCCATCGCCGCGATCCAGGCCGGGCGCTTTGCCGAGGAAATCGTGCCGGTGAGCGTCAAGACCCGCAAGGGCGAACACGTGGTGGACACCGACGAAGGACCCCGCCCCGAAACCTCCCTGGACGCGCTGGCCGGGCTGCGTCCGGTGGTCAAGGGCGGCAGCGTGGTCACCGCCGGCAACGCCTCCTCCCTGAACGACGGCGCCTCGGCGATCCTGGTCGTCTCCGAACGGGCCATCGAACGCTTCGGGCTGACCCCGCGCGCCCGCATCATCGACGGCCAGGCCGCCGGCCTGGCCCCACAAATCATGGGCATGGGCCCGGTGCCGGCCACCAACAAGGTGCTCGAGCGCGCCGGCATCGGCATCGATGAGCTGGGAGCCATGGAAATCAACGAGGCCTTCGCCTCCCAGTCCCTGGCCAGCATGCGCGAACTGGGCGTGGACGCCGGAATCGTGAACAACGACGGCGGGGCCATCGCCCTGGGCCACCCGCTGGGTTCCAGCGGTTCGCGCATCGTGATCACCCTGCTGGGGCGCATGGAACGCGAACTGAGCGGAACCGGGCGCAAGCTTGGCGTGGCCACGATGTGCGTGGGCGTGGGACAGGGCACCGCGCTTTTGGTTGAGGGGGTCTAGTCCCAGTGAGCCTGAATGCCACAGACTTCACCACCTTGCAGATCAGCGAGCGCGAGGACCGGCTGTGGGTGCGCCTGCACCGACCCAAGGTGCGCAACGCCATCGACCAGGTGATGGTCGATGAGCTGCACGCGGTGTGCAGCCACCTGGAGGCCACCCCGAAGGTGCTGATCCTGGCCGGTACCCCCGGCCAGGAACCCAGCGAAGAGCACCCCAAGGGCGTCAAGGGAATCTTCGCCTCCGGAGCAGACATCGCCCAGCTGCGCGAACGCCGGCGTGATGATGCGCTGGCCGGGATCAACTCCACCATCTTTGACCGGATCGCCAAGCTGCCGATGCCGGTCATCGCGGCACTGGATGGCTACGCCCTGGGCGGGGGAGCGGAATTGGCCTACGCGGCGGACTTCCGCATCGGCACCGAGGCGCTGCGCATGGGCAACCCGGAAACCAACCTGGGAATCATGGCCGCCGCCGGGGCCACCTGGCGGCTGAAGGAACTGGTAGGTGAACCGATGGCCAAGGAGATCCTGCTGGCCGGCAAGGTGCTCACCGGCAGCCAGTGCCTGCAGGCCGGGCTGATCACCGAACTGCATGCCCCGCAGCAGCTGCAGGCCGCGGCGGACGCGCTCGCCGACAGGATTTGCGCCCAGGACCCGTTGGCGGTGCGGATCACCAAGGCCGTGTTCCACACCCCGCGTGAGGTGCACCCGGTGATCGACACCCTGGCCCAGGGGATGCTCTTTGAGTCCCAGGCCAAGTTTGACCGCATGCAGGCGTTTTTGGATCGAAAGAAGAAGTAGGCGACGATGAGCAATTCCCTTCCGGCAACAGTAGGCGTGCTGGGCGGCGGGCGCATGGGCGCCGGCATCGCCCATGCATTTTTGATCAGCGGCGCCCAGGTGCGCGTCATTGAACGCGACGAGGCCTCGGCGGCCGCCGCCCGCGAACGCGTCATGGGTTCGGTGGACAAGTCCCTGGCCCGCGGCACCCTGTCCGAAACCCGTGAGCAGCTCGGGGCCCGGCTGAGCGTGGGCACCGACTACCAGCAGTTTGCCGACTGCCAGCTGGTGGTCGAGGCCGTCCCGGAAATCTGGGACCTGAAGGTTTCCTCGCTGCAGGGTGTGGAAAAGGTCCTGGCACCCACGGCGGTGCTGGCCTCGAACACCTCCAGCCTTTCGGTCTCCGGGCTGGCCGGAGAGCTGTCCCGCCCCTCCCGCTTCCTGGGCCTGCACTTCTTCAACCCGGTCCCGGCCTCGACGCTGATCGAGGTGGTGATCGGCAAGCAGACCGACGCCGAACTGGTGGACCAGGCCCGCGACTGGGTTGCCGCCCTGGGCAAGACCGCAGTGGTGGTCAATGACGCCCCCGGCTTCGCCTCCTCCCGCCTGGGAGTGGCCATCGCCCTGGAGGCGATGCGCATGGTCCAGGAGGGCGTGGCCAGCGCCGAGGACATCGACAACGCCATGGTGCTGGGTTACAAGCACCCGACCGGGCCGCTGAAGACCACCGACATTGTCGGCCTGGACGTGCGTCTGGGCATTGCCGAATACCTGCATCAGGAACTGGGGGAGCGCTTCGAGCCGCCGCAGATCCTGCGTGAGCTGGTGGCCGAGGGCAAGCTGGGACGCAAGAGCGGCCAGGGGTTCTACGACTGGTCCCAGGACTAGAAGAGTCCAGGACACCGGAAACGGTCCACCAGGGGCGTGCTGCCTACGGCGGCACGCCCCTGCGGCGCTTAACCGGTGCCCGCGAGCCGGATTTAGCTGAACATCACCGCCAGCAGGCTGGTGAACAGCGCGTCCGGATCACGCTCCAGGTTCTTTGAGGCGAACCAGGCGCACAGATTCACGCAGTCCCGGTGCAGGTAATCCAGGCCATTGGCGTTGCCAGCCAAATCCACGCACTGCGGCACGTCGATCACAACCAGGCGCCGGCCGGCGACCAGGAGGTTGTAGGCCGATAGGTCCCCATGGGCCAGGCCGGCCGCCGCGAACCCCTCCAGGATCCGCACGGCTTGGTCCCACAGTTGCGGCAGCCGCTCATCCTCCCGGCGCAGCTGCTGCAGGCGCGGGGCCGCCAGCTGCGGGTGTTGCGGGTCGCTGATGAATTCCAACAGCAGCTCGGTCCCATCGATCTGCACCGGGTAGGGAACCGGGATCCCGGCCTGGTGGCAAAGGGTGAGGTAGTGGAATTCGGCGGCGGCCCATTGTCCGGCGGCGACCTGGCGGCCGTAGCTGGAATTGTTGCTTACCGCGCGGTTATCCCGTGAACGCCGTGCGGCGCGGCCCTCGCTGTAGGCCTGGGAGCGGGTGAACTGCCGGTGTTCGCTGGCGCGGTAGCGTTTGGCGGCCAGCAGGACCCGCCGCTGCTCGGTGGCGCGTTCCAGCAGATGCACCTCGGCCTCCTTGCCGGACTTGATCAAGCCCAGCTCGGTGTCGATGGCGGCCGCCTCCTCGATCAGCCAGGAAGGATACGGGCGCGGGCCGCGCGCACCCTTCTCAATGCCGGTCCAGGTGGAGTGGCGTTGGCTGGCGGGCAGCGGTTCCGGGCCGGATTCATCCCAGCGCCACTGCCGGCGGCGGGTGGGTTCAAAAGGTTCGGCGGTGGGGTCTAATCGGTTTGTGGCAGAAGAGTGATACACAATCGGTCCTTGGAAAGACGGGATGGGGCATGGGGTGAAGTCAGAACAGCCATCGGGATCCCTCCTTGGAACAAATACCGATTGATGAAACTCAATCAGTTCA
The DNA here is from genome assembly GCF_052928425.1 of Glutamicibacter sp. BSL13. Classification (NCBI taxonomy): domain Bacteria; kingdom Bacillati; phylum Actinomycetota; class Actinomycetes; order Micrococcales; family Micrococcaceae; genus Glutamicibacter; species Glutamicibacter sp. BSL13. Next base: position 22,064 of record NZ_JAVGCZ010000012.1, on the reverse strand, counting down.
TAGCGTAGCCTGAGGCGGCGTTGTGGTGCAATGGGAGCATGATGGAACCAGGGACCTACCGGCGCGGCGCCGGGGATGTGACGTGGGATGGATCGGTCAATGCCCGGCGCATTGCCGGCTCGGTCTACCGGATGGGCCGGCGCGAATGGCTGACCGAGGCCGGCTGGCGGCAGCTGCGGGAGTCCGGCGTGCGGCGGGTGCTGGATCTGCGCAATCCCGGGGAAAACAAGGCCCGGGCACTGGACCCGCGGGTGCGTCCCGATGCGCTGGAGGGCATCCGGGTGGTCAACCTGCCCCTGGAGGATGCCGGTAATGAGCGGTTCGCGGCCGTGGCCGTTCCGTACATGAACCACCCGTCGATGTATCGCCTGGTGTGCGAGGAGTTTCCCCACCGGCTGCGGGAGGTCTTCACCGAGCTTGCCGCGGGCGAGGGTGGGGTGGTGTTGCACTGCTCGGCGGGCCGGGACCGCACCGGATTGGTGGCCAGCCTGCTGCTGGCCCTGGCCGGGCGTGGCGATGAGGTGTTGGAGCAGGACGCCCTGGCGACCCGCGGCATCAATGAATGGCACCGGGTCAGCGGGTACCGCCACCCGCACGAAAGCCACCTGCCCGACGGAAAACTTACTCCGATCCTCGCCAGCCGGGCTTCCGCGCTCAAGGAGTTCATGCGCTGGGTGGGTGATCCGCAGGAGTTCCTGCTCCGCCTGGGCCTGTCCGAAGCCACGGTGCAGCGGCTGCGCCAGGTGGTGTCGCAGGCCCAGGCGGACTCCCGTCCTGGCCGCTAACCGCCGCCGGCGCCCCGGCCATTGGCGAGAGGCGTCTAGTGGGCGGGCCTGTCCACCACCAGGTTGGTGATGCGCAGGGTGCAGATCCGGCGGTCCTGGTCATCGGTGATGATGACCTCGTGGCTGGTGAGCCGCCGCCCCAGCTTGATCGGGGTGGCGGTGATGGTCACCTCGCCGCCGGTGGCCGAGCGGTGATGGGTGGCATTGACATCCACGCCGACCACCACCTTGCCGAAGGTCGAGGCGAACTTCACGGCGGCCCAGGAGCCCACCGCCTCGCCCACGGCCAGCGAGGCCCCGCCGTGCAGCAGGCCGAAGGACTGGGTGTTGCCGGCCACCGGCATGCGCGCCACGACGCGCTGCACGGATTCCTCGATGATCCGCACGCCCATCTTCTGATCCAGCTCGCCCAGTTCGATCGTCCAGGGCTCCAGCGCCTCGGGTTGGGGCGAGCCGGGCGCAGGGGTGGCGCGGGGCGCATTCTGTGACATGGCGGACCTTTCAAAGTGTTGGCTATCACGCAATACTGTTACTCTTAATCCTAATACTGACCGATCGTTCAGGAAGGAATTGTGTCGATGTCGACTGCCCAAGCCACTGTGGTGCCTAGTTTCATCGCCGGAGAATGGATCAGCCCGCAGGCCGAGGGCGGCACGCAGGTGCTCGATGCGAACACCGGCCAGCCCGTTGCCACCGTCAGCGCCCGAGCGCTGGACGTGGCCGGCGCACTGGACTACGGACGCACCGTGGGACAGCGTGAACTGTCCGGTCTCTCGCTGCACCAGCGCGCCCTGAAGCTCAAGGAATTGGCGCTCTACCTGAACGAGCGCCGCGAAGAGCTCTACGAGATCTCCTACCGCACCGGTGCCACGAAGATCGATTCGATGGTCGACATCGATGGCGGCATCGGGGTGCTGTTCACCTTCTCCTCCAAGGGGCGGCGTGAACTGCCCAACTCCAATGTGATCCTGGATGGGCCCACCGAGCCGCTGAGCAAGGACGGGTCCTTCATCGGCACCCACATCTTCACCCCCATGGCCGGGGTGACCGTGCAGATCAACGCGTTCAACTTCCCGGTCTGGGGAATGCTGGAAAAGTTCGCCCCGGCCTTCATCGCCGGGGTCCCGACCATAGTCAAGCCCGCCAGCCCCACCGGTTACCTCTCCGAGGCCGTGGTGCGCATGATGCTGGACTCCGGACTCCTGCCCGACGGCTCGCTGCAGCTGCTTTCCGGTTCGGCCCGGGATCTGCTGGACCACATGGACTACCGGGACATGGTGGCCTTCACCGGGTCGGCGGCGACCGCCAACAAGCTCAAGGCCCACCGCAACGTGGTGGATGGCGGGGTGAAGTTCACCTCGGAAACCGACTCGCTGAACGCCGCAATCCTCGGCCCGGACGCGGTCGAGGGCACCGAGGAGTTCAACGCCTTCGTCAAGGCCGTAGTCAGCGAGATGACCAGCAAGGCCGGGCAGAAGTGCACCGCCATCCGACGCAGCATCGTGCCCGAGCAGCTGGTTGACGCCGTCATCAAGGCCGTCGGCGAGCGCATCGAGGCCCGCACCGTGATCGGCGATCCACGCGTGGAGGGCGTGACCATGGGCGCGCTGGCCTCCCTGGACCAGCTGCGCGACGTGCGCCAGGCGGTGCAGGACATGCTGGACGCCGGCGGCGAACTGGCCTACGGCTCGCTGGATGCCCCGCGGGTGCGCACCAGCGGCGAACGCACCGAGATCGCCCAGGACGGGGCGTTCATGGCCCCGGTGGTGCTGCGCTGGTCCGATCCGGCCAACCCGATCCTGCACTCGCGTGAGGCGTTCGGCCCGGTCTCCTCCGTGGTCGGGTACCGCAGCCTGGATGAGGCGGTGGAGCTGGCCGCGCAGGGCGCCGGCTCCCTGGTGGCCACGGTGTGCACCAATGACCCCGAGGCGATGCGTGCCCTGACCCTGGGCATCGCCGCCCACCACGGGCGCGTGCACATCCTGAACCGGGAAACCGCCCGCACCTCCACCGGACACGGATCCCCGGTGCCGCACCTGGTCCACGGTGGGCCGGGACGCGCCGGCGGCGGCGAGGAGCTGGGCGGCATCCGCTCGGTGATGCACCACATGCAGCGCACCGCCGTGCAGGGCTCGCCGAACATGCTGACCGCGCTGACCGGGGTCTGGCACACGGGGGCGGACCGGCAGATCGCCGGCAGCGCCAAGTATGGGGCGCAGCCGGGCAATGTGCACCCGTTCCGCAAGTCGCTGGCCGAGCTGCGCATCGGCGACGCGCTGGCCTCGGACCTGCGGGAGGTGACCTTGGCGGAGATCACCGCTTTCGCCAATGAAACCGGGGACACCTTCTACGCGCACACCAACCAGAAGGCCGCCGAAGCCAACCCGTTCTTCCCGGGCATCGTGGCCCACGGCTACCTGCTGGTCTCCTGGGCCGCGGGACTGTTCGTGGAACCGGCGCCGGGGCCGGTGCTGGCCAACTACGGGTTGGAGAACCTGCGCTTCATCACCCCGGTGGGGGCGGGGGACTCGATTCGGGTGACCCTGACCGCCAAGAGGATCACCCCGCGCGTCACCGACGAGTACGGGGAAGTGGCCTGGGATGCGGTGCTGCACAACCAGAATGACGAGATCGTGGCCACCTACGATGTGCTGACCCTGGTCGAAAAGCAGAATTCCACCTACGCCAACTGGACCGACTAGTTCCCCAGTCCGGCTGCCCAACTGGGGCAGCCACCCAGCGGCCCGCCGCCGGCACATCATGCGCCGGCGGCGGGCCGCTGGGCTTTGGTCTCCCGCGGTGCGGTGAATCCGCAACGAGCTGATGCAAAGAACTCCCCGCCAGAACCGCCGCCCCCAAGGGGCAGCAGGTTCCGACGGGGAGTTCTTTCCCTGGGCGCTAACGGCTAGGGTTGGGTCTCCAGTGCGGCCTCGGCGGCAGCGTCGGTGCGCCGCGGCAGCTTACGCCATGCCCACCAGCCGTAGAGCGAGGCCAGGACCATGAACACCCAGGTGCCCAGCAGGGCCAGGGCCGGGTTGTTGCTGAAGATCGCCACCACGTACGCCAGCGAGCCAAGGGCCATGAGCAGCCAGCCCGGACGCCAGCCGCAGGCGATCAGGACGAAGGAGGTGATCACCAGCGCCTCGGCCAGGAAACTGACCCAGATCACCGAGGTGCCGGCGGTAAAGGCAAAACCGCTGGTGAGCATCTCACCCAGGTGCAGCGCGGTGAGCACCGCCACCAGGATGACGCTCAGCGCCCAGGCGCCGGGACCAAACGTGCCCAGGGTGACCTTCCGGGTGAACTTTCCCTGGAATTCATAGCGGGAGAAGCGCCACAGGCCGAAGGCCGCGAGGATGAAGTAGGGCAGCGCGTAGATCAGCAGCTTCAGGTCGTACTGCAGGGCAATGACCAGCGGCCCGGCGAAGACCGAGAGCATCTGTGCCCACCAGCCCAGGTCGTTGCGGTGCGCCAGCAGCAGGCAGGCAATCACCGAGAGCAGGGCGCTGAGCGAAAACAGGGCAACCTGGGTCCCGGACTGGGTGCCCGGCAGCTGCGAGAAAAGATTAAAGAATAGTTCTTCCACGACACTACTTAGCTAGTTCGGCAATGATAGGGGTCGGCGGGCGCTGCCTGCCGGCGGGGCAGGGAGGATCACCCGGTCCGGGACCGGGCCCAGCGCATCACCATGCACCTTCACGATGCTATATCTGAAACCTGTGAAGCAATCTCAGCCGGCCACCCGGGAGCTGGCACCCCGGGGCGCTAGGGGCGCTGGACGTGCAGCCCGTCAAACACCATGGAAATCGCGTGCTGCTCCAGGCCTGCGGCGGTGATCACACCATCCTCCCGGTACCAGTCGACGACCGAGTTGATCATGCCGAACAGCAGGCGGGCGGTGGTGCGTGGCTCCAGGTCCTGGCGCAGGGAGCCTTCCTGCTGGGCCAGGGTCACCAGTTCTGCCAGCTTGCGGTCCACCGCGCGGCGGCGCTCCAGGGCAGCGCGTTCCAGGGCGGTGTTGCCGCGCAGGCGCAGCAGCAGGGTGACGTAGGAGCGCTTGGCAACCAGGATCCGCACGGTGGCGCGCAGGAAGTATTCCAGGCGCTCGTCGGCGCTGCGCCCGTGGGTGTGCTCGTCCTCGACCACCGCCTCCAGCGGGATCAGGGCCTCATCCAGGGCCAGGCGCAGCAGGTCCTCCTTGGAGGGCACGTGATGGTAAATCGCGGACTTGCTGATCCCCAGCCGGTCGGCGAGCTTGCCCATGCTGGTGGCGTCATAGCCGTGGAGGTTGAAAAGCTCCACCGCGATCGCCAGCACGGAGTCCTGGTCGTAGCCGGGCCGGCCCCGACGGGCGGAGACGTTAACTGTTTCGGTTTCAGACATGATTCCTCGATTATCCCATTACGGAAGACAAAAACGGAGTGTGGGCGCAAACACCGGTTTGCCCCCACACCCCGTTGTGGCCGTACCCGCCGGGTGGCGGATGCGAACGCTACAGGTTGCGCATGTCGTAGATGCGCTTGAGCTTGCCCATGGAGCGCTCCAGGGTCTCGGGCTCAACGACCTCGATGGCGCAGCTGGAGCCAATGTGGATCTTGATCAGCGAGGCCAGTTCCTGCCCGGCGGTGGAGACCTCGTGGGCGGTCGCGTCACTGCGGCGCTCGACCTTGACCGCCAGCTGGTCCATGCGTCCGGGGCGGGTGAGCACCAGCTGGAAATGCGGGGAGAGGGCCGGGACCTTCAGGATCAGTTCCTCGATCTGGCTGGGGAACAGGTTCACCCCGCGCAGGATGATCATGTCATCGCTGCGCCCGGTGATCCGGCCCATGCGGCGGTGCCCGGGCCGGGCGGTGCCGGGCAGCAGCCGGGTCAGGTCATGGGTGCGGTAGCGGATGATCGGCAGCGCCTGCTTGGTCAGCGAGGTGAACACCAGTTCGCCGTGCTGCCCGTCGGGCAGCACCTTGGTTTCGTCGTAGGCGTCCAGGATCTCCGGGCGGAAGTAGTCCTCCCAGATGTGGCTGCCGTCCTTGAGCTCATTGGATTCCCCGGCCACTCCCGGACCCATGACCTCACTGAGGCCATAGATGTCGCAGGCGTCCAGCCCGAACATCTCCTCCAGCTCGTGGCGCATCTCCTCGGTCCACGGCTCGGCGCCAAGCACCGCCACCTTCAGCGAGGTGCCGCGCGGATCCAGGCCCATGCGCTGCATCGCATCGCCAATGGTCAGCAGGTAGGTGGGGGTGCACAGGATGGCGTCGGGCTGGAAGTCGTGGATCAGGGTAATCTGCTTTTCGGTCTGGCCCCCGGACATCGGGATGACCGTGGTGCCCAGCTTCTCGGCCGCCGCGTGGGCGCCCAGCCCGCCGGTGAACAGGCCGTAGCCGTAGGCGTTGTGCACCTTCCAGCCCGGCTTGACCCCGGACAGGCGCAGGCAGCGGGCCCCGAGTCGGGCCCAGTCATCCAGGTCCTTCTGGGTGTAGCCGACCACGGTGGCCCGCCCGGTGGTGCCCGAGGAGGCGTGCAGGCGGGCGATCTGGTGCTGGGGTACCGCGAACATCCCGAACGGGTAGGACTTGCGCAGGTCCTCCTTCTCGGTGAAGGGGAACTTGGCCAGGTCGGACAATTCCTTCATGTCCCCCGGGTGCACACCGGCCGCGTCGTACTTCTGGCGGTAGTACGGAACATTCTGGTAGGCGTAGGCGATGGTTTCCTGCAACCGGGTGAGCTGGATCGATTCGATCTCATCCCGGCTCATCAGTTCCTCGGGATCCAGCGGGTTGGGTAGCTCTTCGCGTTCGGGGTTCTGGGTCATGCTCAAATCTTTCGTTCGTGATGTGGTGGGGCCGTGCGCACCGGCGGACCGGTGCGGGGGAGCCAGGCTGCCCGGGCTTTTGCTGCGCCGCCTTCTGGTGGGACGCCCCGGGGCCTGGTCGGGAGCGGTGTCAGGCCGGCTTGGGGATGGTGCGCGAGCGGCCGCGGAAGACGGCCAGCAGTTCCTCGTCTCCCTGCGGGGTGTCCTGGGTGACTCGGATGTCGTACACGCCGCTGCGGCCCTGTTGGGCGACCCGCTGTCCGTGGGCGGTCAGCGTGCGTCCGGGAATGCCTGGCTTGAGGAAGTTGATGTCCACCCCGGAGGCCACCGTGATGGTTTTGTCGCTGCCCTCGGCCGGGTTGCAGCTCAGGGCGAAGGCCGTATCGGCCAGGGCGAAGACCATCCCGCCGTGGGCGATGCCGAAACCGTTGAGCATCTCCTTGCGCAGTTGCATGGTGATGGTGGCGGTGCCGTCCCCCAGCTGCAGCACTTCAATGCCCATCCATTCGGTGGCGTAGTCATTGGCCAGGATGGCGTGGGGGAGGGACTTTTCGACTTGTGTTTCGCTCATGGGCACCCCTGCAGGAATTATTTACCGAACGATCATTAGGTAATAATGAATTGTGACTCAAGTCAAGTCGGGGTGTCTACTGTTTCACGCCGTGGTGGGCAAAGAGTCTTCCGGGAATCCGTGGACGATTTGCTCCAGCAGGCCCAGGATGAACGGCTCCTTGATCCGGTTGTAGTCCATGACCAGACCCTGGTGAGCGGTGCGCTCATTGAGTTGGCCGGCCGCGTCGAGCTTGGCCCGAGCGTACGCCCGCCGCATGGCCGGGTCGGAGCGCAACCGGTCACGCAGCAGCACCATCCGGCAGTGCTCGGCGCTGCCCAGCGCGAAGAGGTGGATATTGGCCTCCAGCGTGCTGCCGGTGGCCAGCTGCTTGAACAACCGGTGCTGGTGCCAGCCCGGCTCCCGCAACCAGAACAGCAGCCCGGCCGCGCGCAGCTGCGGCACGTAGGAATCCTCGTCCCGCGGATCATCCACCAGCAGGTTGATGTCAATGACCGGCTTGGCCGCCAGCGCAGGCACCGAGGTCGAGCCCACATGCTCAACCACCTGCGCGGTGGCCCCCAGGGCCCGGCGCAGGCGCTCGGCCAGCTGCTCAAAGTGCTGCGCCCAGCCCGGGTCGGCGGGCACCACCTGGATGCTGCCCGGGGCCGGTGCCCCGTCAAGATACGGAAGCCCCGGATCGCCGGTGGGCCGCTGACGCAGGGCGGCCGGGTGCGCCAGCGTGCACCAGTAGCGGGTGGCCGCGGGCCAGCGCGGATCCCGCGGCGCCCGGGAAACCAGAAAGCCGCGGGCCCGGTAGAAGCCGATGGCGTCATCATCCGTGGCGGCCCCCACCGTGGCCTGCTCGGCCGTGCGCAGCGCCTGCACCAGGGCCGAAGCCACCTGGCGGTGCTGCGCCTGCGGCAGCACCGCCAGGTATTCCAGTTCCACACACTGCCCCGGACGGCGCCGGTAGGCGGCCAGGCCCACCAACTCTCCGGGGGAGGCAAACGCCCCGAGCAGGGGCAGCTGCGCGCAGTGCTGCACCAGGCCCTGCAGCCGTGCCGCGTCCGGTGGGCCCGCGGCCAGCCCAAGCAGCCCGGTGAACGCCGGTTCGGCGCACCACCGGGCATGCTCCAGCCACTGCAGCTCCACCGGCCGCGGGGAGCTCATTAGCTGTTCCCGGCCGGGTTTAGCCCCAGGGCATCGAGGGCGAACGCATAATCCCACGCCCGGTTCTTCCAGCCCTCGTAGCGGCCGGAGGCACCGCCGTGCCCGCCTTCCATCTCGGTCTTCAGCACGATCGGCTTGGTGCCGGTGCCCACCTCACGCAGCTTCGCCACCCACTTGGCCGGCTCCACATACAGCACCCGAGTGTCGTGCAGGGAGGTGACCGCGGCGATGCGCGGGTAGGGCACCGGACGGATGTTCTCATACGGGGAGTAGGACTTCATGTACTCGTACACCTCGCGGTCCTGGATCGGGTTGCCCCATTCCTCCCACTCCAGGGCCGAGAGCGGCAGCTCCGGATCCAGGATGGAGGTCAGCGCATCCACGAACGGCACCTGGGCGATGATGCCCGCGTACAGCTGCGGGGCAAGGTTCGCCACCGCGCCCATCAACAGCCCGCCAGCCGAACCGCCCAACGCCACGATCCGCTGCGGGTCGGCGATGCCCTTCTCGATCAGGTAGGTGGTGGCGTCCACGAAATCGGTGAACGTGTTCTTCTTGTTCAGCTTCTTGCCCTGCAGGTACCAGTCGCGCCCCAGTTCGCCGCCGCCGCGTACGTGGGCCACCACGAACACCACCCCGCGGTCCAGCAGGCTCAGCCGGGGGATGCCAAAGCCCGGGTCCATGGACATCTCATAGGATCCGTACCCGTAGATGAGGGTGGGCTGCGGGCGGGAGAGATCCACATCCACCCGGTGCATCACGGTCAGCGGGATCTGGGTCCCGTCCGCGGCGCTGGCCCAGTGGCGGGTGGCCCGGTAGTTGGCCGCGTCATAGTTGTTCACCGGGGTCTGCTTGCGCAACAGCAGCCGGTGGTCCTCCAGGACCAGGTCATAGACCCGGGCCGGAGTGAAGTCCGAGGTGTAGGCGATGCGCGCGACCGGGGATTCCAGGGAGGCGAACACCGGGGAGGCGGTGAACAGCTGTTCCTCGAACTGCGGCTCCAGCACCGGCTGCTGGGCGTCGGTGCCCAGCCCCTGCAGCGGCAGCAGCTCCACCCGCTCGCAGGTGTCCCGGCGCACCGAGAGCACCAGGTGGGTCGCGGTGATCAGAGCGCCCTCGCATTTGACGGTGGGCCGGTGCGGCACCACATCGGGCCACTGCCCGGGATCGGCTGCGGCACCGAGTTGATCGCGGGGCACCAGGGAGATCCGGTTGTTCGGTGCCTGGTGGTCGTGGGTAATCAGCACCTCGTCGGCGCGCTCGCCGGGCAGCAGGTCCACCGCGTGCAGCAGGCGCAGGGAACGGTCCACCAGCAGCTGGACCTCGGCGGCCGGATCCCGCAGATCCAGCACGCTGGTCTCGGAGTATTCGGAGTTGCCGCTGGAGATCAGCAGGTGCTCCCGGTCGGCGCTGAGCTCAAAGCCCAGCCACATGCCCGGGTCATCTTCCTGGAAAATCACCGCATCCTTATTCGGGTCGGTGCCCAGCACGTGCGCCCGGATCTGGTGGGGGCGCCAGGTCTCGTCCACCACGGTGTAGAACACGCGGCGCGAATCGGGGGAGAAGGCCAACCCGTAGAACACGCCCTCGATGGTGTCAGCCAGCAGCTGCCCGGTCTGCAGGTCCTTCAGGTAGAGGGTGAAACGCTCATCCCCGGTGGTGTCCACGCAGTAGGCCAGCAGGTTGCTCGTCTCATTGATGGCCATCCCGCCCAGGGCGAAGAAGGATTCGCCCTCGGCCAGCCGGTTGCCGTCCACCAGCACCTGCTCCCCGGGCAGCTCGGCGGCCGGGTCAATCACCGGCGGGGTCCAGTCCGCCTCCAGGTCCCCGGTGTCCGCGGCCTTGACCCGACTGTGGATCAGGTAGGGCTGGCCCTCCACGGAGCGGGTGAAGTACCACCAGCCGCGGCGCCGGGTGGGAACCGACAGGTCGGTTTCCACCGTGCGGGACTTGATCTCATCGAAGATCTCCTGGCGCAGCTGCTCCTGGCTCGCGCTGATCGCCTCGGTGTAGCGGTTCTCGGCCTGGAGGTGCTCGATGACCTGCGGGTTCTGCTTCTCGCGCAGCCATTCATAGTCATCGGTGAAGGTATCACCGTGGTGGGTGCGGGTGGTGGGGCGCTTGGCGGCCACCGGGGGGTGCGGGATCTTCGATTCGGAATGCATGATCCCATCTAAACCCACCATCACCCTGCCGGGGATGGATCTAGCCCTGCGCGAACCGGCGCGTCGCCCCGGCGGGAGGATCGCCAAAGCGCGGCGGGTACCTTCTACTCACCGATGGCTTTAGGCTAAAGCAAGGAGGTATGACCCAGCTAACAAGCACAACACCTTGGAACCGCACCTTGGAAGAAAGAGTGAAACTTGGTGACAACTACACATAATTCTGCGCGGCCAGAGCAACTGCGACCGCGCCGGGCCAGCGGCCCGCGGCAGTGGCGCCGCTGGCTGGCCAGCACCCTACTGGCCATGCTGGCCCTGGTCATCGGCGTCCCCGGCGCCGTGGCCCAGCCTGAGGACGGCGTCGAGGGCAAGACCTTCGTCATCGGCACCGACACCACCTTCGCCCCCTTTGAGTTCCGCCAGGGCGGGGATCTGGTGGGCATCGACATGGACCTGCTGCGCGCCATCGCCGAGGAGGAGGGGTTCAATGTTGAGATCCGCTCCCTGGGCTTCAACGCGGCCCTGCAGGCGCTGAGCTCAAACCAGGTCGACGGCGTGATCGCCGGCATGTCGATCACCGACGAGCGCAAGGAAGTCTACGACTTCTCCGAACCCTACTTCGAGTCCGGCATCCAGATGGCCATCGAACGCGGCAACGAGGACATCAAGGGCTACGAGGACCTCAAGGGCAAGACCGTGGTCGCCAAGACCGGCTCCGAGGGGGAAACCTTCGCCAAGTCGATCGCCGACGACTACGGGTTCGAGGTCAAGTCGCTGGACCAGTCGGCCACCATGTATGAGTCGGTCAAGGCTGGCACCGCGGTGGCGGTCTTCGATGACTATCCAGTGCTGGCCTACGGCATCGCCCAGGGCAACGGGCTGAAGACCGTGACCGAGAAGGAGCCGGCCGGATCCTACGGGTTCGCGGTGAACAAGGGCAAGAACTCCGCGCTGCTGGCCGCCTTCAATGACGGGCTGGCCAAGCTGAAGGACAGCGGGGAGTACGACAAGATCCTGGACTCCTACCTGGCCGACCCGGCCGCCTCCAGTTCCGGCGGCTTCTTCGACCTGCTCAAGCAGTCCTTCCCGGCCCTGATGATGGGTCTGAAGAACACCCTGGTGGTCACCGGGATCTCCTTCGTGGTGGCGATGGCGCTGGGTCTGCTCTTCGGATTCCTGAAGATCTCCCGCAACATCTTCGCCCGCGGACTGGCCACCGGCTTCATCAACCTCTTCCGCGGCACCCCGATCCTGGTGTGGGCGTTCTTCTTCTACTTCGGTCTGGCCCAGCTGATCGGGCAGAGCGTGAACATCTGGGTGGCCGGCGTGCTGACCCTGTCCTTGAACGGCGCGGCCTACATCGCCGAAATCGTGCGCGGCGGCGTGCAGTCGGTGGACCCCGGACAGCTGGAGGCTTCCCGCTCGCTGGGCCTGGGATACGGCAAGTCAATGCAGAAGGTCGTGATCCCGCAGGCGTTCAAGATCATGACCCCGTCACTGATCAACCAGCTGATCATCATGCTCAAGGACTCCTCACTGCTGCTGGCCATCGGCTTTGGCGAACTGCTCTACCAGGGCCAGCAGATCTACGCGGCGAACTTCCGGGTCACCGAGACGCTGCTGATCGTGGCCGTGATCTACCTGGTGGCCATCCTGGCCCTGACCAAACTGGCGAACTTCGCCGATCGGAGGTTTAACAAGTGAGTGAAGTCAGCGAAAAGCGGTCACGCCAACCGAAGATCCAGGTCGAGGGGCTGCGCAAGTCCTTTGGCAGCAACGAGGTGCTGCAGGGCATTGACCTGCAGGTGGCCGAGGGTGAGGTGGTCTGCGTGATCGGGCCTTCCGGGTCGGGCAAGTCCACACTGCTGCGGTGCCTGAACAAGCTGGAGGAAATCACCGGCGGCACCGTGGTGGTCGATGGCTTTGACGTCACCGACCCCAAGGTGGACATCAATGAGGTCCGCCGCCACGTGGGCATGGTCTTCCAGCACTTCAACCTGTTCCCGCACATGTCGGTGGCGCAGAACATCATGCTCGCCCCCGTGGAGCTGCGCAAGATGTCGCGTTCCGAGGCCCGCACCCGCGCCCTGGAGCTGCTGCGCCGGGTGGGGCTGGAGGAGAAGGCCGATGCCCGCCCCGCCTCCCTCTCCGGTGGGCAGAAGCAGCGTGTGGCGATTGCCCGCGCGCTGGCGATGAGCCCGGGCATCATGCTCTTCGACGAGGCCACCAGCGCCCTGGACCCGGAAATGGTCGGTGAGGTGCTGCAGGTGATCAAGGAACTGGCCGATGAGGGCATGACGATGGTGCTGGTCACCCACGAGATGGGCTTTGCCCGCGAGGTGGCCGACCGGGTGGTGTTCATGGCCGACGGAGTGGTGTGCGAGGAAAACGTCCCCTCCGAGCTGTTCGGCAACCCGCAGCAGGCCCGCACCCAGGACTTCCTGTCCAAGGTGCTCTAACGGCTGGCTGCCGCCACGCAGACGGCGCCCGTTCCGGTGTCCTGGCCCTTGGGGCCGGGGACCGGGGCGGGCGCCTTCGTGCTGGGAGGCGACTACCGCCGGCGGGAGGGCAAGGGGCCGGAAGAACCTGCGGTTTTCGCCGGCTGCTTCCGGCCATTGGGCGGGGGAGCGGGCCCTGCTGCGCAGCTTGTGCTGTAAGCGGCGACTCATGTTGACGTGATGCGTGACTCACCAATATACTGAACGAACGGTCGGTAAATATCTTTGACATCAGTGAGGTGAACCATGGCCGCAACCACACAGAATGATTCGCAGCTTAGCGCCGTTCCCAGTTATGAGGAACAGCAGTCGCAGGCCCGTTTCGATGCCATCATCGACGACGATTCGCGCATCGAGCCCCGCGACTGGATGCCCGAGGCCTACCGCAAGACCCTGACCCGCCAGGTCTCGCAGCACGCGCACTCGGAAATCATCGGCATGCAGCCAGAAGCCAACTGGATCACCCGCGCCCCGTCGCTGAAGCGCAAGGCCATCCTGATCGCCAAGGTGCAGGACGAGGCGGGCCACGGCCTGTACCTGTACTCGGCGGCCGAGACCCTGGGCACCGCACGCGATGAGCTGAACGAGCAGCTGCTCACCGGCCGGGCGAAGTACTCCTCGATCTTCAACTACCCGGCCCGCACCTGGGCGGACATGGGAGCCATCGGCTGGCTGGTCGATGGTGCGGCCATCGCCAACCAGGTGCCGCTGTGCCGCGCCTCCTATGGCCCGTACGGCCGGGCCATGGTGCGCATCTGCAAGGAAGAGTCCTTCCACCAGCGTCAGGGGTTCGAGATCCTGCTGGCCCTTTCCCGCGGCACCGAGGCGCAGAAGAAGATGGCCCAGGACGCCATCAACCGCTTCTACGAGCCCTCGCTGATGATGTTCGGTCCGCCGGATGAGCAGTCCCCGAACTCCAAGCAGTCCATGGCCTGGAAGATCAAGCGCTTCTCCAACGACGACCTGCGCCAGCGTTTCGTGGGCATGATCGCCGAACAGGTCAAGGTGCTGGGCCTGACCCTGCCGGACCCGGAACTGCGCTTCGATCAGGAGTCGGGCAAGTGGATCCACAAGGATCTGAACTGGGATGAGTTCATGAGCGTGATCAAGGGTGGCGGTCCGATGAACGCCCACCGCATGGAGCGCCGCCGCGCCGCCCACCGCGAAGGTGCCTGGGTGCGCGAAGCCGCCGCCGCATACGCCAACAAGCAAGCACAAAGTGAGGTCGCCTAAACGATGAGCACCCAGAAGAACCAGTGGCCGCTGTGGGAAGTCTTCGTGCGTTCCTCCCGTGGCCTGTCCCACGTACATGCCGGTTCGCTGCACGCACCGGACGCCCAGATGGCCGTGCGCAATGCACGGGATCTGTACACCCGGCGCAACGAAGGTGTGTCGCTGTGGGTCGTGAAGTCCGATGACATCATCTCCTCCGACCCGGGGGCGAAGGATGAATTCTTTGAATCGCCCAAGGGCAAGGACTACCGCCACGCCACCTACTACAAGGCCAGCGAAGGGGTGAAGCACCTGTGAAGTCCGATGAACTGGATGCCACCCTGGACAGCTTCGGCGACGCGCTGGCCTCGGCCACCCGGGTCACCCCGGGCAACGCGCTGCGCCCGGAGGACATCGCCCAGGATGGGGTCAAGCCCTCCGAGGCGGTCGCCCAGTACGCGCTGCGCCTGGGGGACGACTCGCTCATCCTCTCCCAGCGCATGGCCCACTGGGTCTCACGCGCCCCGGAACTCGAAGAGGACGTGGCACTGGGGAACATCACCCTGGACCTGCTGGGCCACGCCCGCTCGTTCCTGACCTACGCCGGGCTGGCGTGGGACAAGACCGAGGATGAGCTGGCCTACTTCCGTGAGGAAGAGGACTTCACCTCCCTGCACATCGTGGAGCAGGACAACGGGCACTTCGGGGTGACGATCATCCGGATGCTGTTCGTCTCGACCTTCCAGATGCTGCTCTACCGTGAGCTGATGAACTCCTCGGATGAAACCCTGGCGGCCATCGCCGCCAAGGCCGAGAAGGAAGTGCACTACCACCACGACCACGCCGAGCAGTGGACCATCCGCCTGGGCCTTGGCACCGAGGAATCGGCCGCCAAGATGCGCCACGCACTGGAAATCATGTGGCCCTACGTCTCGGAGATGTTCGCCGACGAGCCGCTGCACGGTGAGCTTGAGGGCATCGCCGTGCGCCCCTCCACCCTGCGCGCAGCCTGGGATGCGGAAATCACCCGCGTCCTGGACGCCGCCGGACTGGAAGCCCCGCAGGTGCCGCAGGCCATGTGCCGCGGACGCCAGGGCGAACACTCGGAATACCTGGGCTACATTCTGGCCGAAATGCAGGTCCTGGCCCGCAAGCACCCGGGCGCGACCTGGTAGCAATCTTTTCGAACCGAATGGGTGAGCAGAGATGACGAAGCAAAGCATGAGCACCGATCACGAGAAGCTGCAGCACATCGCCTCCAAGGTCAATGACCCGGAGATCCCCGTGCTGAGCATCGCCGATCTGGGGATCCTGCGCGGGGTCGAGCAGCTGGAGGATGGCACCGTCCAGGTGACCATCACACCGACCTACTCCGGCTGCCCGGCCATGGACGTGATCACCCAGGACCTGCACCACGCCTTCGAGGACGCCGGTTACCAGAAGGTGGACGTCAAGCTGGTGCTCTCACCGGCCTGGACCACCGACTGGATGAGCGAGGACGGCAAACGCAAACTCAGCGAATACGGCATTGCCCCGCCCACCGGCACCGGCCACCGCGGCCCGGTGACCCTGGGGCTGAGCGTGAAATGCCCGCGCTGCCACTCCCTGAAGACCCGTGAACTCGCCCGCTTCGGTTCGACCGCGTGCAAGGCGCTGTACACCTGCAGCGACTGTTTGGAACCTTTCGACTACTTCAAGGTGCTTTCATGACTGAACAAACCACACCGACGCGCCGGCGGGCCACCTTCCACCGGTTGACCGTCTCCGAGGTCCGGCGCTTGACCAAGGACTCCATCGAGGTGACCTTCGCGATCCCGCCGGAGCTGTCCGAGGAATACGACTACGTCGCCGGGCAGTACGTGGCCCTGCGCAAGGAACTGCCCAACGCCGAGGGCGAGCTGCAGGAAGTGCGCCGCTCCTACTCGATCTGTGCCGCACCGACCGGCAGCGAGATCAAGGTCGCGATCAAGCGCGACCTGGGCGGGGTGTTCTCCACCTGGGCGAATGAGGAACTGGAGGCCGGCGAGCAGATCGATGTGATGAGCCCGGCCGGCGCCTTCATCTCCAAGCACAAGCTCACCGGGATGAACGACCCGACCAGCGTGGATACGCTCACCCAGGACCACTTCGTGGCCGTTGCCGCGGGCAGCGGGATCACCCCGGTGCTGGCCATTGCGCGCACCATCCTGGAAGCCAACGAGAACACGCGCTTTGACCTGATCTACGCAAACAAGGCCGCCATGGACGTGATGTTCCTGGAGGAGCTGGCGGACCTGAAGGACCGCTACCCCTCACGGATGGCCCTGCACCACGTGCTCAGCCGGGAACAGCGCATCTCCCCGCTGCTCTCCGGGCGCATTGACGCCGAGAAGCTCACCGCCCTGCTGAACTCCGTCATCCCGCACGACGATGTGGACGAATGGTTCCTGTGCGGTCCCTTCGAACTGGTCCAGCTGGTGCGCGACCAGCTCTCCGAACTGCAGGTCCCGGCCGACAAGGTCCGCTTCGAACTGTTCACCACCGGTGAGCCGAACCGGCCGCAGGGCCAGATCGGCCGCCCGGTCGAGGTGGATGAGAACGAGGAAAGCTACGAAATCACCTTCAAGCTCGATGGGCTGCAGGGTGAGGTCAAGTCCCCGGTGCGCACCAATGAGACCGTGCTGAACGCCGCGCTGCGGGTCCGCCCGGACGTTCCGTTCGCCTGCGCCGGCGGGGTGTGCGGCACCTGCCGCGCGAAGGTCACCTGCGGCAGCGTGAAGATGGCCGAAAACTACGCGCTGGAGCCGGACGAGATCGAGGCCGGCTACGTGCTGACCTGCCAGTCCCATCCGACCAGTGACAAAGTCACCGTCGACTTCGACGCCTAGGAGCCGCCCGATGATCGAACTGAACATTGCCGATTCGGTGGCCACCGTGGTGCTGAACGCACCGCAGAAGATGAACGCGCTGGACGAGGCGGCCCTGGCCGAACTGTCCGAGGCCTATGACCAGGCAGCCGCCCAGGTGCAGTCCGGTCAGGTGCGCGCCCTGCTGCTGCGCGCAGAGGGCCGCGGGTTCTGTGCCGGACGGGACATCTCCGGGGTGAACCCGGCAGACGATGACGTCATGGGCTACCTCGACGGCAAGGTGCAGCCGCTGCTGCAGAAGATGTCGGCGTTTCCCGCCCCGACGTTCGCCGCGGTGCACGGCGCCTGCCTGGGCGTCGGGCTGGGCCTGGCCGTAGCCACCGACGTGGTCTACGTGGCCGAGAACGCGAAGATCGGCTCCCCGTTCGCCAACCTGGGAGCCACCCTGGATTCGGGCGGACACTGGTTGTTCACCGAACGGCTCGGCGCCCACCGGACCCTGGATCTGATCTATACCGCCGAACTGATTTCCGGCACCGAGGCGGTGCGCTCCGGGCTGTTCTCCCGGGCCTTCGCCGCGGAGCAGCTGCTGGAGCAGACCGGGCAGATCGTGGCCCGGGTCGCCAACGGCGCCACGCAGGCGTTCGTGGCCTCCAAAGAACTGGTCGCCCAGATCCGTGACGAGCGGGTGGGACTGTGGGCGTCCATGCGCGCCGAGAACAAGGCCCAGGCGGCCCTGTGCGACACCGCCGACTACGGCGAGGGCTTCAAGGCCTTCCAGGAAAAGCGCGCGCCGCGGTTCACCGGCCGCGGCTAACAGCACTGGCGAACACCGCCACCGACCGCACGCAGCCTCCGGGAAAAGACACCGTCTTTTCCCGGAGGCTGCGTGCGTTGACCGGTACTGCGCCCAGCCGGAGGGGCAATGCGCCGGAACAGCGGCCGGCCCAGGGGGCTGCGGGATACCCCCTACCGGGTGTCGGCGTCCTCGAAAATCAGCAGCGTCTGGGTGTCAAGCACGGTGGGCAGGGATTGGAGGCGTTCAAAGACCACCCGGCGCAGGTCCAGGTTGTCCTTGGCCCGCACCAGCAGGATCACATCGAAGTTCCCGCCCACCAGGCCCACGTGGTGCACCTCCGGGATGGAGGCCAGATGGTCCCGCAGCTCCCGCCACGAATGCTGGCGCAGCTTCAGGGTGACATAGGCGCTGGCCTTCAGACCCGCCTTGACCGGGTCGATGACCGCCGTGTACCGGGTGATCACCCCGGCGTCCTGCAGGCGGGCAATGCGTGAATAGGCGTGGGCCCGCGAGACGTGCACCCGCTGTGCCACGGTGGTCACCGACTGGCGTCCGTCCCGGGTCAATTCGGCCAGGATCGCATGATCCACGTCATCGAGTTTGATCTCGGTTTCCTTGCTCACCAAAGCTCCTGAAACTGCGGGCGGACGAGTTCTCGTCAAAGCCCTGATGAATGAACTATTCGTCTACGAGTATAGGGAATATTCCCGCAACTTTCTGGGATCAGCCGCCGGACTGGCGACGAATAGTCATCGTTACCCATAATTGTGAACAAAGAATGTATTGGTGAGTGATTTCACACGACCCTCTGTCGTGGGTCACGCACCCGGTCAGGAAAGGTGGGTTGCCATGAGCACCGAACCCCGCGAAGACCTCATCACTGAAGTCAGCCGCAAATTCGGCATTTCCCCCGAGGACTACATGCTGCCGGCACGGCACATGATCAATCTGCTGAACCCGGACGGCTCGCTGCGCTCCACCGAGGAGCAGGGCGCGGAGCCGGGGCACGAGTACCCGCTGCCCAGCCCCGCCGAACTGCTGCGCGCCTACGAGGCGCTGGTGGTCGGGCGACGGGTCAACGACCAGAACTCGGCCCTGGTCCGCCAGGGCCGCATGGCCGTCTACCCCTCCAGCCACGGGCAGGAGGCCTGCCAGATCGCTGCCGCGCTGTGCCTGCAGGATGGCGACTGGCTTTTCCCGACCTATCGGGACTCGGTGGCGGTGATGACCAAGGGGGTGGCCCCGATGGAGGTCATGACCAGCTTCCGCGGCGAATGGCACTGCGGCTACGACCCGAAGCAGTACCAGGTGGCCCCGATGTCCACCCCGCTGACCACCCAGCTGCTGCACGCGGTGGGTGTTGCCCACGCCGCAAAGCTGCGCGGGGAGAACACCGTGGTGGTGGCCATGTGCGGCGACGGCGCGACCAGTGAAGGCGACTTCCATGAGGCCCTGAACTTCGCCGCCGTGTTCAACCTGCCGGTGATCTTCTTCGTGCAGAACAACAAATACGCCATCTCCGTGCCGCTTTCCCAGCAGTCGGTTGCCCCGTCGCTGGCCCACAAGGCCGTGGGCTACGGCATGGCCGGCGAACGCGTGGACGGCAACGACCTGATCGCGCTGATGGCCGTCATGGGCCGCGCCGTGCGCCTGGCCCGCGAGGGCTCCGGCCCGCTGATGATCGAGGCCCACACCTACCGCATGCAGGCGCACACCAACGCCGATGACGACAAGCGCTACCGCGAGGACGCGGAGGTGGCCGAATGGGTGGCCAAGGATCCGGTCAAGCGCATGGAAGCCTACCTGGCCGACTCCGGGCTGCTGGAGTCCGAGGCCACGCAGCGGATCACCGACCACGCCGAAACCGTGGCCAAGACCCTGCGCGACGGGATGAACCAGGACGCGGACACCGACCCGCTGGAGCTGTTCAACCACGTGTATTCGACCCCCACCGCCCAGCTGAAGGAACAGTCCGCACTGCTGGCCGACGAACTAGCCCGCGAGGAGGCATAAGGTGACTGCAACCGCATCAGCCGAGAACGGCAACGTCAGCGCCGAAACCGCACACGCCGCCGCAGCCAAGGCCGCGGCCAACCAGCCGGTGACCTTCGGCAAGGCCCTGAACACCGCCCTGGCCGACGCGCTGAGCGCGGATGAGTCGGTGGTCATCTTCGGCGAGGACGTCGGAGTGCTTGGCGGGGTCTTCCGCATCACCGACGGGCTGACCGCCCGGTTCGGCTCCCACCGCTGCTTTGACACCCCGCTGGCCGAATCGGGCATCGTGGGCATGGCCGTGGGCATGGCCATGAATGAGATGCGCCCGGTGATTGAGATGCAGTTCGACGCATTCGCCTACCCGGCCTTCGAACAGATCGCCTCGCACGTGGCCAAGATGCGCAACCGCACCCAGGGCCGCCTGCCGCTGCCGATGGTCATCCGCATCCCCTACGCCGGCGGCGTGGGCGGGGTGGAGCACCACTGCGACTCCTCCGAGGCCTACTACGCCCACACCCCGGGGCTGAAGGTCTTCACCCCCTCCACCGTGCAGGACGCCTACCTGATGCTGCGCGAGGCCATCGACTCCCCGGACCCGGTGGTGTTCTTTGAGCCGAAGAAGCTGTACTGGACCAAGGACCAGGTGGACCTGGAGGACCTGGCCCGGCAGTACGAGGCGCAGCGCGCGGCGAAGACCGAGGGCACCGCCCGCATCGCCCGCCCGGGCACCGACGCCACCCTGGTGGCCTACGGCCCGAGCGTGTCCACCGCCCTGGAGGCGGCCAAGATCGCCGCCGAGGAGGGCCGGAACCTGGAAGTCATCGACGTGCGCACCATTGTGCCGTTCGATGATGAGACCGTGGCCGCCTCGGTACGCAAGACCGGACGAGCCGTGGTGATCGGCGAAGCCCAGGGCTTCGTGTCCGTGGCCAGTGAAATCACCGCCCGCATCCAGGAGCGCTGCTTCCACTCGCTGGCGGCCCCGGTGCTGCGGGTGACCGGGTTCGACATCCCGTACCCGGCCCCGACCCTGGAAAAGCACCACCTGCCCAGCGCCGAGCGCATCCTCGACGCCGTCGACCAACTGCAATGGGAGGCCTAACGTGATCAAGACATTCCTGCTCCCCGATCTGGGGGAGGGCCTGACCGAGGCCGAACTGGTGCGCTGGATGGTCGCCGCGGGGGACACCGTGGCCGTGGACCAGCCCATCGCCGAGGTGGAGACCGCCAAGTCGCTGGTGGAGATCCCCTGCCCGTTCGAGGGCGTGGTGCACCAGCTGCACGGGGAAGCCGGGCAGATGATGCTGGTTGACGAGCCGTTCATCTCCGTGGCCACCGAGGCCGGGGAAGCCGGCGGCCAGGACTCCGGTTCGCCCGCGGACTCCGAGCCGGCCGAGGGGGCGCTGTCCTACCGTGAGGAGGAGCGTGCCGGAACCACGGCCCCGCAGGCCGAGGACGAGGGCAGCGGCAACGTGCTGATCGGGTACGGCACCGGCGCGGCCAAGTCCACCGGCAGCCGCCGGCGCCGCCCGCGCGCCGGCAGCGTGATCACCACCCCCGGACCGGCCAACGAGCAGGCCCCGCTGGTGATCAACCCGATCGTGCGCAAGCTGGCGCGCGATCACGGGATCGACATCGCCACCGTGCAGGGCACCGGCCAGAACGGGATGGTGCTGCGCAGCGACATCCAGTCCCGCATCGACTCCGGCGCCCCGGCGGCGGCCAGCACCCCGGCCCCGGCAGCCACCCCGGCCCCGGCTGCGGCGGCCAGTGCCCCGGCCGGCGCCGGGCAGACCGATTCACGCACCGGCCTGCCGGTGGCCGAATCCACGGTGCTCTCCGGCGTGCGGCGCACCATCGCCAACGCGATGAGCACCTCGCGCCGGGAGATTCCCGAGGCCACCGTCTGGGTGGATGTGGATGTCACCAAGCTGCTGAAGCTGCGCGCCAAGGTCAAGGAAAGTGCCGGCAGCGCCCCGAGCATGCTGGCCATCATCTCCCGCTTCGCGGTGCTGGGCCTGAAGCAGTTCCCGGAACTGAACAGCCGCATCGAGGTGGGGGCCGACGGGCAGCTGACACAGACCCGCTTCGACGGGGTGAACCTGGGCTTCGCCGCGCAAACCGAGCGGGGCCTGGTGGTCCCCAACGTGCGCGGCGCGCACCAGCTGAACGCACAGCAGCTCTCGGCCGAGTTCGCCCGCCTGGCCTCGCTGGCCCGCGAAGGCAAGGCCG